>NZ_JACLIC010000018.1:0-202412 GCF_019748695.1 Paenibacillus cucumis (ex Kampfer et al. 2016)
GCGTCCGCCTTTGTTCCCGGGTTTTGACCGCAGCGCGGGCCAAAACGAATCAGAAAAACCGGGGAACAACCCGCGGTCGGAGGAACCATCCACACCGGAGCGAGCGTCCCAAGGCTACAGCAACTTTCTTTAACAGCATAAAGCATTTATCCCGTTCATTACTGAGGAGGAACATACAGATCATGATCAAAGCAACCGTATATGTCACTATTAAACAAAGCGTACTCGACCCGCAAGGCGTAGCTGTTCAAGGAGCCCTGCACTCCATGGGATTTAACGAAGTGGAAAGTGTACGGATCGGTAAAGTCATGGAACTGAATCTGGATACAACAGATCGTGTGGAAGCGGAAAAACGATTGAAAGTGATGTGTGAGAAGTTGCTCGCCAACACCGTTGTTGAAGATTACCGCTACGAATTGGAGGGTTAATCTCATGAAATTTGCAGTTCTCGTGTTCCCTGGCTCCAACTGCGACATCGACTGTTACAAAGCGGTAGAAGACGCGATTGGACAAGAGGTTGATTATGTATGGCATACGGCTACGGACTTGTCCGCGTATGATTGCATTCTGGTTCCGGGTGGTTTCTCGTACGGAGACTACCTGCGTTGCGGAGCAATTTCCCGTTTTGCACCCGTAATGAACGAAGTGGCTAAAGCTGCAGAGCAAGGCAAATATGTACTGGGCATCTGTAACGGATTCCAGATTCTGACGGAAGCAGGTCTGCTCCCGGGAGCATTGATCCGCAACACGTCCCTGAAATTCCGTTGCCATGACACGGTGCTGAAAGTGGCTAACGCAGACACACCTTTCACACGTGACTATGCACCAGGCGAAGAGATTGTCATTCCGATTGCTCACGGTGAAGGTAACTATTACTGTGACGAAGAAACACTGGCAAGTTTGCAAGCAAACAATCAGATTGTATTCACATATGGCAACAACCCGAATGGTTCCCTGGGTGATATCGCAGGGGTTTGCAACGAGGCGGGCAACGTAGTGGGCATGATGCCGCATCCAGAGCGTGCAGTGGATTCACTGTTCGGCTCGGAAGACGGCAAACGGATGTTTACATCAATTTTGAAAGCATGGAGGGATCGGCATGACGCAGCAGCTATCCGCTAAGGAGCCAACAGCAGAACAGGTCGCAGAACATAAACTATACGCACAGATGGGCGTGTCTGACAGCGAGTATGAGCTGATCTGTGAGTTCATGGGCCGCAAGCCAAACTACACGGAAATTGGTGTATTCAGCGTAATGTGGTCTGAGCACTGCGCATACAAAAACTCCAAGCCACTCTTGCGTCGTTTCCCGACAAGTGGTCCACGTGTCCTGATGGGACCGGGTGAAGGTGCCGGGATCGTAGATATCGGTGACAACCAGGCCGTTGTTTTCAAAATTGAAAGCCATAACCACCCTTCCGCGGTAGAACCTTATCAAGGGGCGGCAACAGGTGTAGGCGGCATTATCCGTGATATTTTCTCCATGGGTGCAAGACCAGTGGCGCTTTTGAACTCCCTTCGTTTCGGTAAGCTGGAGAGCGATCGCGTAAAATATCTGTTCGAGCATGTGGTAGCGGGTATTGCGGGATACGGTAACTGTATCGGGATTCCGACCGTTGCAGGTGAAGTGATGTTTGATGAGAGCTATGAAGGCAATCCGCTCGTGAATGCGATGTGTGTGGGTCTGATTGATCATGACAAAATCCAGCGCGGTGTAGCCAAAGGTGTAGGTAACCCGGTTTATTACGTTGGCCCACCAACAGGTCGTGACGGTATTCACGGTGCAACGTTTGCATCCGTTGAGCTGACCGAAGAATCCGAGTCCCAGCGTACAGCGGTCCAAGTCGGTGATCCATTCATGGAGAAGCTGGTTATGGAATCCTGTCTGGAATTGATCGATACGGGCATCGTGCTCGGTATTCAAGATATGGGTGCGGCAGGTCTGACATGCTCCAGTGCGGAGATGGCAAGTAAAGCAGGTAATGGTCTGGAGTTGTATCTGGATCAGGTGCCACAGCGTGAAGAAGGCATGACACCTTACGAGATGATGCTTTCGGAGTCTCAGGAGCGGATGCTGTTTGTCGTTGAGCCCAAGGATGAGGCGCAGGCGATGGAAATCTTTGAACGTTGGGGTGTCATCTGTGCCAAAGTTGGTAAAGTTACAGACGATGGTCGTCTGAAACTGATCCACCACGGCGAAGTGGTTGGCGATATGCCTGTAACGGCTTTGGTTGACGAGTGCCCGGTATATGACAAGCCATCTGCTGTACCTGCGTATTATGAAGCGAGTGCGTCCATCGACACGCTTCGTTATGACGAAGTGTCGGATCTCGGCGGTGCACTGAAACAAGTGCTGGCTTCTCCGACAGTGGCGAGCAAAAAATGGATTTATGATCAATATGACTACATGGTGCGTACAAGCACAGCCGTACGTCCGGGTTCTGATGCAGCAGTGGTTACGATTCGTGGCACGCGCAAAGGTCTTGCGATGACGACGGACTGTAACGGTCGTTACGTTTACCTTGATCCTGAGGTGGGTGGACGTATTGCGGTGAGTGAAGCAGCGCGTAATATCGTATGTTCCGGTGCAGAACCGCTGGCAATTACGGATAACCTGAACTTCGGTAACCCGGAGAAACCGGATATTTTCTGGCAAATGGAAAAAGCCGTGGACGGTATGGCGGAAGCTTGCCGCGTGCTGGATACGCCGGTCATCGGTGGTAACGTGAGCTTGTACAATGAAAACGCCAAAGGCTCTATCTATCCAACGCCAGTGGTCGGTATGGTAGGTCTCGTGCATGATACGGATCATATCACGACACAAGCTTTCAAATCCGAAGGAGATGTCATCATCCTCCTCGGTGAAACCAAAGCAGAACTCGGCGGCAGCGAGCTGCAATACGCCGTGCATGGCGTGACCGAAGGCCGTCCGCCAGAACTTGACCTGAACACGGAGAAAGCATTGCTCAGCACCGTGCTGGAAGCTATCCAATCCGGACTCGTTCGCTCCGCGCATGACTTGTCCGAAGGGGGTCTGGCGGTTGCACTGGCAGAGTCCTGCATCAGCGGTAACGTAGGAGCACAAGTGAATGTAGAGACTGCACTGCGTGCAGATCATACCCTGTTCAGTGAGAGTCAATCCCGTATTTTGCTGTCGGCTTCGCCGGAGCAAGCGAGTAAGCTGGAAGCTTTTGTACGTGAACGTGGAGTGCCAGCAGCTGTCATTGGACGTGTTGAAGGAAGTAACCTGACCATTGAATTGAACGGAACATCAGCCGTGAACGAACCTGTAGGAGGTTTGGCTAAGGTCTGGGAGGATGCGATTCCATGTCTCATGAACTGATGACGGAACCGTTGTGGACAGGTGATTATTATAACGAAGGGTCCGGCAAGGAAGGACTCGACAAATTAAAGGAAGAATGCGGCGTATTCGGGGTGTATCGGCACCCTGATGCGGCTTCCCTTTCCTACTACGGTCTGCATGCCCTGCAGCATCGCGGGGAAGAAAGTGCAGGTATGTGTGTAAGCGACGGCACGCAGTTTAACTATCACCGCGGTATGGGACTCGTGAAAGAAGTGTTCACCAAAGATCTGATGCAGACACTCACCGGTGATATTTCGATTGGTCATGTACGTTATTCGACAAGTGGAGATAGCAAACTGACCAATGCACAGCCGCTCGTATTTAAGTATCGCGATGGCGACCTAGCCGTTGCAACGAACGGAAACATTGTGAATGCACCAACGATCCGGCGTGAGCTGGAGCAGAGCGGTTCTATTTTTCAGACGACGAGCGACACTGAAGTTATTGCTCACTTGATCGCACGTTCTTCGAAAGGTCTTGTAGAGGCGGCAAAAGATGCATTCCAGCGTATCGTCGGCGGATATGCGTTTCTGATCATGACCAATGATAAGCTGTTGGTTGCTTCTGACCCGCATGGACTTCGTCCTCTGACGATGGGTAAACTTGGGGACGCGTACCTGTTTGCTTCTGAAACTTGTGCACTTGAAACCATCGGGGCTGAGCTGATCCGTGATATTGAACCGGGTGAATTGCTTGTGCTGGATGCAGACGGATTGCATGAGGATCGATTCGATGATCATAAACACCGCAAGGCGCTCTGTGCGATGGAATATATTTATTTTGCCCGACCTGATAGTGATATGAACGGTGCCAATCAGCATGCTGCTCGTAAACGCATGGGTAGTCGGATGGCCATTGAGGCGTTTGTGGATGCGGACTTGGTTACGGGGGTACCAGATTCCAGCATTTCGGCGGCGATTGGATACGCTGAACAGACAGGTATTCCATATGAGATGGGCATGATCAAAAATAAATACACCGGACGTACATTTATCCAGCCAAGCCAGGAGCTGCGTGAGCAGGGCGTGAAGATGAAGCTCAGCGCCGTGCGGCGTGTCGTGGAAGGTAAACGTGTAGTCATGATCGATGACTCGATCGTACGTGGGACAACATCCCGCCGGATTGTAAATATGCTACGTGATGCAGGGGCAACGGAAGTGCATGTGCGGATTACTTCGCCGCCATTTAAGAATCCGTGCTTCTATGGTATTGATACACCAGATAGCCGTGAATTGATTGCCTCAGCGCTGTCCGTTGAAGAGATTTGCCGTGAGATCAATGCAGACTCTCTTGCGTTCCTCAGCCCAGACGGACTGATTGCATCCATTCAAGGCGATAATCAGGATGACTATAAGGGCGGACTATGTCTGGCATGCTTCGATAATGACTATCCGACTCGGCTTGACTTCGACGGTGAAGAGAAGTTCGGCTGTAGCTGTTAGGAGGTCAGGCTTATGGGAAGAAAAAGCTATAATGAGGGCGATGTTTTTCAGATTCCAATGCATGATGGACGGTTTGCCGTGTGTCAGGTGGTATGTGCACTGAGAGACCGCTTCAAAAAAGCATTTTCATTCGGCGTGATGAGCATTCAGCGTGACGAAACTGTAAGTTTGGAAGACGGCGAATTCCTTGTCTATTCTTATGGCAAACGTAAGAGCAACGTGATCTTCACGTCACCCAAGCTGCTGAAAGATGGCACATGGAGCATCGTTGGTAACATTCCGCTGACTCCGGCGAAAAAAGAGCTGCAAGTATTCCAGTGTGCCGGTGCGGTATACAATGGTGACGAATTCATTCGAATGGTTCCACCAGAAGAGTACAGTCAGTACATTACAATGGGTGTAGCTGGATTTGAATTGGTTCAGATTCATCTATTAGAGATGAGTAGCAATAAATGAGTTGGACTTTTGATTTACACAAAAAAATGTTGAGCTCGATTTATACAAGATACGAAGGGTGTGAGGGTTGTGTCCGAAGCATATAAAAAGGCCGGCGTCGATATCGCGGCAGGAAACGAAGCGGTTGAGCGGATGAAAAAACACGTAAAGCGTACCTTCCGTCCGGAAGTGATGACCGATCTGGGTGGATTCGGTGCCCTGTTCGGATTGAACAAAGACAAATATGATGAGCCGGTTCTGGTTTCCGGTACAGATGGTGTGGGAACCAAGTTAAAAATAGCATTTGCTATGGATCGTCATGATACGATTGGTATTGATGCTGTAGCGATGTGTGTCAACGATATCGTTGTACAAGGAGCAGAGCCACTCTTTTTCTTGGACTACCTCGCTTGCGATAAGGTCATCCCGGAGAAGATTGAAGCGATCGTTGCGGGTATCGCGGAAGGCTGTCATCAGTCCGGCTGTGCGCTCATCGGCGGTGAAACGGCTGAGATGCCAGGCATGTACAGTGAAGGTGAGTATGATATTGCAGGTTTCACCGTGGGTATCGTGGACAAAGCAAAAATCATTAATGGCACAACCATCGCATCTGGAGATACGGTCATCGGTCTCGCTTCCAGCGGTGTGCATAGCAACGGTTTCTCTCTGGTTCGCAGATTGCTGCTTGAAGAAGCTGGCCTGGATCTGCACTCCGAAATGACGGAGCTGGGTGGCAAACTGGGCGATGCCTTGCTGGAGCCAACGAAAATTTATGTAAAACCATTACTGTCCCTGCTGGAGAATGTCAAAGTTAAAGGGATGGCGCACATCACGGGCGGTGGATTCATCGAAAATATCCCGCGTATGCTGCCAAGCAACGTGAACGTAGATATCGATTATGGTTCATGGCCGATCCTGCCAATCTTTAATCTTTTACAGCAAAAAGGCGATGTATCCAACCGTGATATGTTCACAACTTTTAACATGGGTATCGGACTTGTCTTGGTTGTGAACGAAGCGGATGCAGCAAAAGCATTGGAGCAACTAAAAGCTTCCGGTGAAGAAGCGTACATCATTGGCCGTGTAACTGAAGGAGATGCGCGAGTAACCTTCACGGGAGCGGATGTTTAATGACGAACTACCGCATTGCTGTATTTGCCTCAGGGACGGGAAGCAACTTTCAGTCTCTGGTTGATGCGGCACGGAATGGCGAGCTGGGTGCATCGGTGGAATTACTCGTCTGTGATAAACCTGCTGCACGTGTTGTACAGCGAGCACAGGATGCAGGGGTAGAATGTCACCTGTTTACACCGAAAGATTATGCTTCGCGTGAAGCATACGAGGCAGAAATTATCGAAGTGCTCGAATCCAAACAGATCGATCTGGTTGTGCTGGCGGGTTATATGAGACTGCTGACCTCCGTGATGGTGGAGCGTTACGCGGGTCGACTGATCAACATTCATCCATCGCTACTCCCGGCCTTTGCCGGCAAAGATGCGATTGGACAAGCACTTGATTATGGTGTGAAAGTGACAGGTGTAACCGTTCATTTTGTGGACGGCGGCATGGATACGGGGCCGATTATAGCCCAGCATCCTGTGCCTGTCCAACCAGGGGATACGGCGGAAACGATCAGCAAAGCTATCCATGCTGCCGAACAGCAGTTATACCCTGAAGTGGTATCTTGGTTCGCGCAAGGTTTGGTTCAATTAAACGGACGCCACGTCACCGTGAACAAACCGGTTTGATATAAGTTGAAATTTTTTCCGCACATGAACGGAGAGAACAGAAATAAGCTGGAGAAGCGGAGCGTTCGCCTGAAAGCTTTCTGAAAGAAAGCTGCATCGGAAGCATAAGCTTATTACTTGATTTTTACCATTATAAAATTGTTCAAAAAATCCAGGAATAACAGCGATCAAAAGATTATTCTGTTCTCGCAATGGCTCAGTGTGGGAATCGTTTATCAACTTTTATAACAGAAGTCGAAAATTGGTACGCATTTTGTGATATTTCTCGGGAAATAAATCGGCTGTGTTTCGTCAGGAAACGCGAAGCTTATGGGATAATAAAGGAGGAGCATATTGTGAGTATCAAAAGAGCGCTGGTCAGCGTATCGGATAAAACAGGCATCGTGGACTTTTGCCGCGAGCTGTCGCAAATGGGTGTGGAGATTATTTCGACAGGAGGTACAAGTAGCCTGTTGTCGAAGGAAGGCGTACCTGTCATCGGAATTTCGGACGTAACCGGATTCCCGGAAATTATGGACGGGCGTGTCAAAACATTACATCCGGCAGTTCACAGCGGCTTGCTTGCTGTTCGTGATAACGAAGAGCATACACGCCAAATGCAGGAGCTTGGTTTGGGTTACATCGATCTGGTTGTTGTGAACCTGTATCCTTTCCAGGAAACCATCGCTAAACCGGATGTAGCCTATGAAGATGCGATTGAGAACATCGATATTGGTGGACCAACGATGCTTCGTTCAGCGGCTAAAAACCATGCTTTTGTTAGCGTTGTTGTTGATGCGGCCGACTACAGTCAAGTGTTGGAGGAAGTGCGCAGCGGGGGAGATACGACGCTGGAAACACGCAAACGGCTTGCGGCAAAAGTGTTCCGTCATACGGCGGCTTACGATGCACTCATCTCCGATTACCTGTCCAACGTTAATGGCGATCCATTACCAGAGCGTCTGACCGTTACTTACGAAAAGCTCCAAGATCTACGATATGGCGAAAATCCGCACCAACAAGCGGCATTCTACCGCAAACCGCTGGCTGCGCAGGATACATTGACTACAGCTGAGCAATTGCATGGTAAAGAGTTGTCTTACAATAACATCAACGATGCCAACGCAGCACTGCAGATTGTCAAAGAATTTGAAGAGCCAGCAGTCGTTGCCGTAAAACATATGAACCCTTGCGGTGTAGGAATTGGTGAAAGCATCTATGAAGCCTACAGTAAAGCTTATGCTGCTGACCCAACATCGATTTTCGGTGGCATTGTGGCAGCAAACCGCATCATCGACAGCGATACGGCGAACAAGCTGAGCGAGATTTTCCTGGAAATCGTACTCGCTCCTGATTTTACCCAAGAAGCACTGGATATCCTGACGAAAAAGAAAAATATTCGTTTGCTCAAAACAGGTGAACTGAACGCAGCTCGCAACCGTGAAAGCCAATTCGTGGTGACATCGATTGACGGCGGTATGATCGTGCAACAATCAGACGTACACTCCATTGAAGCGAGCGAGCTCAACGTGGTTACAGATCGTGCACCTTCCGAAGAAGAAATGAAACAGCTATTGTTTGGCTGGAAAGTTGTTAAACATGTGAAGTCCAACGCGATTGTACTTGCTGCGAACGACATGACGGTAGGTGTAGGTGCAGGGCAAATGAATCGTGTCGGCGCGGCCAAAATTGCAATTGAGCAAGCTGGCGAGCAGGCAAAAGGAGCTATTCTCGCTTCCGATGCATTCTTCCCGATGGGTGATACACTTGAGTTGGCGGCAAAAGCGGGTATTACAGCAGTCATTCAGCCAGGCGGCTCGATCAAAGACGAAGAGTCTATCAAGGTAGCCAATGAATATGGCATCGCCATGGTATTCACGGGCGTACGTCATTTTAAACACTAGGACAAGTAATAAGCAGGTTGAAGAGTTAAAGTCCGAACAGAAGTATTAAAATACTCTTCATCAAAAAGTGGCAAGTGTTATAAAGGAGTGTCACCTGTCATGCTGATGACGTATGGGGCACTCCTTTTTTCAGGAAATAGATCAATAAAAAATAGACACTTAATGTTTTTGAAGTGTAGGAACATCACAATCCAGTAAAGCGTGGAGGGAAACAGACGAATGGATATTTTGGTAGTCGGCGGCGGCGGCCGCGAACATGCAATTATCTGGGCACTGGCGAAGAGTCCAAAGGCAGGTAAAATTCATTGTGCACCCGGGAATGCGGGCATTGCACAGCTGGCAGAGTGTCATCCGATTGCGGTACATGAATTTGACAAACTCAAAGCACTGGCAGTTGAACTAAAAGTAGACCTCGTCGTTATTGGACCAGATGATCCGCTCGCAGACGGCATTGTGGACGCATTTGACTCGACAGGAATCCCAGTCTTCGGCCCACGTCGTAATGCAGCGGAAATCGAAGGCAGCAAAACATTTATGAAGGATCTGCTACACAAATACAATATCCCTACGGCTGCATACGAGAAGTTCGACAACTACGAGCAAGCTCAGACCTATCTGGATGAGCAAGCGATTCCGATTGTCATTAAAGCGGACGGACTGGCTGCAGGTAAAGGGGTCACCGTTGCATACTCTCGTGAGGAGGCGAATCAGGCCCTTCGCAGCATTATGGTTGATAAGGTGTTTGGTGAAGCTGGAGCGAAAGTGATTATCGAAGAATTCCTCGCCGGACAGGAGATGTCGATTCTGGCTTTTGTTGACGGTGAGACAGTTCGTCCGATGGCTGCTGCGCAGGATCACAAACCCGTGTTCGACAATGATCAGGGACCCAATACGGGCGGCATGGGTACGTACTCCCCGCTTCCGCATATTCCGGCTTCCATTATTGAAGAAGCAGTGGAAACGATTATTAAGCCAACAGCTAAAGCGATGGTATCTGAAGGACGCCCATTCCGCGGGGTATTGTTTGCGGGTCTGATGATCTCCCCGGATGGCAAACCCAAAACGATTGAGTTCAACGCACGCTTCGGAGATCCAGAGACACAAGTGGTGCTGCCACGTCTGAAAACGGACCTGCTCGACATTTTCTGGGCAACCGTTCACGGAAAACTGGCTGATCTGGAGATTGAATGGAGCGAAGAAGCCGCTGTATGTGTCGTGCTTGCTTCAGGCGGATATCCCGGCCCTTATGCGAAAGGTGTTGTGATTGAGGGACTGGATCAAGCCCAAGAGGGTGTTGTGTTCCATGCAGGAACAGCGCGTAATGAAGCTGGGGACTGGGTGACAAACGGTGGACGTATTCTCGGTGTTGTAGGCCTAGGTGCTGACATTGCAGAAGCAAGAGCCAAAGCATATGCTCAGGCAGAGCACATTCATTTTGAAGGCAAACATCAACGCTCCGACATTGCTGCCAAAGCTTTGGTGTAACAATTAAGCCAGCCCGTAGGATGGGTACCGCAAGGTATTTGCATCCTGCGGGCTTTTTGCGCGTATTACATATATTATGTGTAAAAAAGACAGTTGGATTTCTTATAAACCTGCCTGAGCACAACGTTTATCCGCTATGAAAGTGAACATCTGGATCTGTTTAATGGCCAAATGGAACGGGTAGTATTTCAGTAAACTGCACTATTCTAATAAAGTGGAAAGATTCATATATAGATACGGAAAAAGCCAAAAAAAACGGAAGATACATAGATCATAGAAACTCATTTTTTGGTAGGATAACACTGGTTAAAATGCCACAGGATAACATACATATAGACTATTCTGTGAACAATAGACTGTAAGCTTGTGCCAAACCATAACGTGCAACTGGATGGTTTGAATCAAAACATGATATACTTTTCGGAAACAGGAATCGATACGTTGGGAGGTGGATATCTATTGGGTAGGCGATATTGTAAATTGTCCAAATGGCGAATCTAGGTGGAGTTGATCAAGGAACAATGGACAGCATGAGGGGTAACCCGTTTTGATTGAAGTCGTTTCTACACGTCATGGGCGTTATTGACTTCATCTTGGATTCCTGTTTTAGATTTACAAGGTCATTATGCGACTTATACAGAAGTGATCATGAACTGATTTTTATATATTTTTTATTCGTCACGGGCTCTTGGCATCACACATTCAACAGCGTATGAACAGTTAACGGCATGAACGTTAATGTATCACGCTGTAACTATCTTGGAGGTGAATCCCTGACTATCGGGGAAGTCTTTGGACATAATTACCATATTAAATATCGCATTACTTATCATCTTGATTGTACTGACTGCATTTTTCGTTGCGTCGGAGTTTGCTGTTGTGAAAATTCGTACATCAAGGGTGGATCAACTGGTTGCCGAAGGCAATAAACAGGCAGTGCTTGCCAAAAAGGTCGTCTCGGACCTGGATTATTATTTGTCCGCCTGTCAGCTAGGTATCACCGTTACAGCCCTCGGACTCGGGGCCTTGGGGAAACCGACTGTGGAGAGATTGTTATATCCGGTGTTTAGTTATTTTGACGTACCTGCCTCGGCCTCGGCGATTGCTTCTTATGCGATAGCTTTTATACTCGTTACGTTTTTGCATGTCGTTGTTGGTGAGATGGCACCCAAAACGTTGGCGATTCAATTTTCCGAAAAGTTGACTTTGTTACTCTCGCCGCCGCTGTACTGGTTTGGTAAAGTCATGTATCCATTCATCTGGGCACTCAATGGTGCATCGCGTGTAATTTTGCGTGGATTCGGTGTAAAACCAGCCGGACATGATCAGGCTTATTCCGAGGATGAGATTAAGATCATTATGAACCAGAGCTATGAAGGCGATGAGAGTAACCAGACCAAGCTTTCCTATTTGGAAAATGTGTTTGTGTTCGACGAACGTGATGCCAAAGACATCATGGTTCCGCGTACCGAACTGATTACACTGAATCAGGATATGACTTATGACGATATTATTCCTATATTGGATGAGCATAACTACTCCAGATATCCCGTCATCGAGGATGGAGATAAAGACCGCATTATCGGTGTCGTGAATGTGAAGAAGATTTTGCCGGACATGGTTGCGACCCGGGCACATCAATTGAGTGAATTCGTGCGTGAGATCCCATTTGTATCGGAAGTGACATCCATTCAGGATGCGATGATCAAAATGCAACAGGAACGTGTGCATATGGCTGTCGTCGTGGATGAGTATGGCGGTACTTCGGGAATCATTACGATGGAGGATATCCTTGAAGAGCTGGTTGGCGAGATCCGGGATGAGTTCGATGCTGATGAAGTAGCGGACATTCAGGAGACCGGGGAAAACCAGTATCTAATTAGTGGCCGTGTGCTGCTGGATGAACTGGAGCGTCAATTCGGAATTATATTCGAAGGTAATGAAGAGATGGATACGGTTGCCGGATGGATTCAGTACCAGAAGGGTGTCGGTGTGGAAAAAGGAGATACCGTTGAACACGGCGACTATGTCTGGACGGTAGTGGATGCCGAAAACTATCACATCAAGCAGGTGCTGCTTGAACGTGTTAACGGTATTGAGGCCCAGGAAGCCGCCAGCGATCTGGCTTAAACATTTCAAAACTTAATGGAGGTGAATCCCTCACCTGAGGGAAATCATTGGACGGAATAATAGCCTTAAACTTATTTTTAGTAGCTGTATTTATCGGTTTGACCGCGTTTTTCGTAGGAGCCGAGTTTGCTATTTTGAAAGTGCGGATGTCCCGTATTGATCAATTGATCTCGGAAGGCAACAAAAAAGCAGTGGTCGCCAAAAAAGTAGCACATAATCTGGATTATTATCTGTCTGCCTGTCAACTGGGTATTACGATTACTGCGCTCGTACTGGGTGCTTTGGGCGAACCGACCGTAGAGAAAATGTTGCATCCGTTATTCCAGAGTCTGGAAGTGCCTGCTGCACTGTCCACCGTACTCTCTTACGCGATTGCATTGGCATTTATCACCTTCTTGCATGTCGTAATCGGCGAGCTTGCACCCAAGACACTTGCCATTCAGTTTGCTGAAAAGATGACGTTGTTGCTTGCACCACCGCTCTACTGGTTCGGTAAAATCATGAACCCGTTCATTTATGCGCTGAATGGTGCAGCACGTTTATTGCTTAGCATTTTCGGTATCAAACCGGCCGGGCATGATACGGTTCACTCCGAAGAGGAATTAAAGCTGATCATGGCGCAAAGTTATGAGAGTGGCGAGATTAACCAGACGGAGCTGGATTACCTCAAAAACATTTTTGCCTTTGATGAGCGTTTGCTTCAGGAGATCATGATTCCCCGAAATAAAATCGTTACGCTGAATAAAGAAATGCCGCTGGAACAGATTATTGAAGTGCTGAATCAGCATGAGTATACGAGGTATCCTGTCATTGCAAACGGGGATGCAAACCATTTTGTCGGGTTTATTAATACCAAACAGACGTTAACGAGTGTAGCTGCGGGCAGAACGTTCAGCATGAACACGTTCATGCACCCAATGCCGAGCTTCTCGGAGCGTTCACCGATCAAGGATGTACTCGTTCAGATGCAACATAGCCGCGTGCATATCGCTTCTGTCAAAGACGAAGCTGGCGCAACGATCGGAATGGTGACCATGGAGGATATTCTCGAAGAGATTGTCGGGGATATCAAGGATGAATATGAGCATAAAGATCTGGTTAATCCACCGAAGAAATTAAAATTGGTGTAAGAATCAGAATCAGAAGTAGGCTTCATTTTGGTGAGATACACGTTATTAAAGACAGGTTCCCGTACTTCGGTTCGGAGACCTGTTTTTTTATGTGAAAAGCAGTTCAGAGCGATACGTTTTAACAAAAACAACGAGTCTATTTAAGGTTCATCGAAGTAATATCTTAATTTTGAAATAAATGCTTGCATATTACTCGTATATGGATTAATATGAATTTAAAGAATCTTAATTTAAAGATAAATAACGAAGCTAAAGTAAGTTAATCCTCAGAAGCAGTAAATAAAACAACCGTACAACAACCAAGATAATGAATAATAAACAAAACTAAGGGAGTGGAGATTATGTTCAGAACTTCAGGAATTCATCATATTACCGCTTTTGTCGACGACGCACAGAAAAATGTAGACTTTTACGCAGGGGTGCTGGGACTTAGACTGGTGAAAAAAACGATCAACTTTGATGCACCGGATGTGTATCACTTGTACTACGGCAATGAACAAGGCGCGCCAGGTACGATCATTACGTTTTTCCCGCAGCAAAATTCAAGAAGAGGTGTGATCGGCTCAGGTCAGACCGGAGTTACCGTCTATGCGGTACCGATGGGCAGCCTGTCGTTCTGGAAAGAACGTCTTGCATCCTTCGATATTCCATATGAAAATAAAACGAGATTCGGCGAACAATATATTCGTTTCTTCGATAAAGGGGGATTGCTCCTTGAACTGGTTGAGCGCGAAGGCGGCGAGCCGAGCCAGTGGACATTTAACGGGGTGACACCTGAACATGCGATCAAAGGTTTTGGCGGTGCGGTGCTCTACAGTCATGTGCCTGAGAAAACGATGGATGTGCTTGTCGGCAAGCTTGGCCTGGAACAGGTTGGTGAAGAGAATGGCCTGATTCGTCTGCGGGCGAGCGGTGATCTGGGACAGATCATCGATATTCAATCAACAGGTATCCAGCGCGGTATCGGTGGAGCAGGAACGGTACATCACATTGCATGGCGTGCCAAAGATTATTCGGAGCATGAACAGATTCAACAGGATCTGGATCAAACAGGGTATCATCCAACACCCGTGATTGACCGTCAATACTTCAACGCGGTATATTTCCGTGAACCAGGCGGTATTTTGTTCGAGATTGCGACAGATCCTCCAGGCTTTGCGCGGGATGAACCGCAAGAGACGATGGGCGAGAAATTGATGCTGCCTGAATGGTACGAACCACAGCGTGAGCAGATCGAACAGTTGCTGCCACCAATTCAAGTACGGGAATGGAAAGGGGAGTCTAAATGATGAGTACAGCGACGATGAAACATATCTACAAAGCAGGTGCGCAGGCAGATGCGGCGACAATATTGTTGCTCCACGGTACAGGTGGAACGGAGAATGATCTGATCGGACTGGCAGAGATGATTGCTCCGGGGGCGGCGATTCTTGGAGTGCGAGGTAACGTGTCCGAGAATGGGATGCCACGTTTCTTCCGCCGCCTTGCAGAAGGTGTCTTTGATGAAGAGGATCTGATTGCACGGACAGCAGAGCTGGGAGCCTTTATCGATGCTGCTGCGGTGGAATATGGATTCGATCGATCGAACGTGTATGCGCTGGGCTATTCCAATGGTGCCAACATTGCCGCAAGTCTGATGTTCCATCAGGCAGATGTATTCAAGGGAGCAATCCTGCACCATCCGATGGTGCCGCTTCGCGGACTGACACTGCCTGATCTGAAAGGACTGCCCGTGTTCATCGGTGCAGGAGAGAATGATCCAATTGTGCCAAGACGTGAAACGGAGGAACTGGCTTCCCTGCTGAGCGGGGCGGGTGCCGATGTGCATATGCATTGGGAACGTCAGGGGCATCAACTGACACGTACCGAGGCAGAAGCCGCGGCAGCATGGTATACAACACAGGTGTAATACAGGTACAGTACTTGTGGATGTATTGCATTACGAGATCTAGCACATATCGACATATATAAGAAGTTCGCAGGCAGCCTGATCGTTGAGATCGGGCTGTTTTTTCATTTTATTAATCTATATAGGATAACAGCGATTGAAGGTTATTCTGTCATCGGAGTGCACCGTGTAAAATCTTTAAGTTAACTTATTTGCCTCACGAAAAATGAGCACATCTGTTATGTAAACGTGCCAAACCGGGTAAGGATTTGAAATAGTAAAAGTCCACGCAGTATGCTTGTTATATAGCTTCGACACTACACGAATATCATGAACTGGAGGGGTTAATGTGGAACGTAACATCAAAGATTTGGTACAGCAGATGACACTGGAAGAAAAAGCGGGAATGTGCTCAGGGCTCGACTTTTGGCATCTGAAAGGGGTGGAGCGTCTCGGCATTCCATCTATTATGGTAACGGATGGTCCTCACGGATTGCGCAAACAGGACAGCAGTGCAGATCACTTGGGTCTGACCGCAAGTGTACCTGCAACCTGTTTCCCGTCTGCGGCAGGGCTGGCGAGTTCGTGGGATACCGAGCTGGCGCGTCAGGTGGGCGTGGCTTTGGGTGAAGAATGTCAGGCCGAAGATGTGGCGGTACTGCTTGGACCGGGTGTAAATATTAAACGTTCTCCCTTGGGCGGACGGAACTTTGAATACTTTTCTGAAGACCCACTCTTATCTACTCAGATGGCTACCGCTCATATTCAGGGCGTGCAGAGCCAGGGCGTGGGTACGTCTCTCAAACACTTTGCGGTGAATAACCAGGAAGAGCGCCGTATGTCGATTGATGCGGTGGTAGACGAACGGACGCTACGCGAGATTTATCTGGCCAGCTTCGAAGGCGCAGTGAAGGATGCACAGCCTTGGACGGTCATGTGTTCTTATAATAAAGTGAACGGTACGTATGCGGGTGAAAATGAGTGGCTGCTGACGGACATATTGAAGGATGAATGGGGCCATGAAGGTCTGGTTGTCTCGGACTGGGGTGCAGTGAATGAGCGGACGGATGCCCTTGCAGCTGGACTGGAGCTGGAGATGCCAGCAAGCGGCGGTATTGGAGAACGTAAGGTGATCGATGCGGTAGAGAGCGGAAAGCTGCCCATGGACAAGCTGGATCTTGCGGTGGAGCGTTTGCTGACCTTAATTTTCAAAGCGGTGGATCATAAGAAAGAAGGCGCTTCGTACGATAAAGATGAACATCATCAGCTTGCACGTAAAGTGGCATCCGAGAGTATGGTTTTGTTGAAAAATGAAGCAGGGCTTCTTCCGCTAAAGCGTGAAGGTAGCGTAGCCATCGTAGGTGCTTTTGCGCGTAAACCTCGCTTTCAGGGAGGGGGAAGCTCCCACATTAATCCGACCAAGGTCGATGATATTGTGGAGGAGATGACTCTTGTGGCAGGCGATGGAGTAACCATCTCGTATGCACTAGGGTACCGGATTGAAGAGGACGATGTGGATGAGACACTGTTGCAGCAGGCTGTTCAGGCTGCACAAGCGGCAGATACCGCTGTGGTATTTGTTGGATTGCCGGATCGATACGAATCCGAAGGGTATGACCGTGCGCATCTGCGTCTGCCGGACAACCACATTCGACTGATTGAAGAGGTTGCCAAGGTGCAGTCCCGTGTAGTGGTTGTGCTAAGCAACGGTTCTCCAGTGGAGATGCCTTGGCTGTCGCAGGTCCAAGCTGTGCTTGAAGCTTATCTTGGCGGACAGGCCGTAGGAGGCGCAATCGCCGATCTGCTCTACGGTGAGGTGAACCCGTCCGGTAAACTGGCAGAGACCTTCCCGGCTAAGCTTAGCCACAATCCGTCCTATCTGAACTTCCCTGGTGAGGCAGATCGTGTGGATTACCGTGAGGGGATCTTCGTCGGTTACCGTTATTATGATAAAAAAGAGCTGGACCCGCTATTCCCTTTTGGATACGGCCTCAGTTATACCACGTTTGAGTACAGCGATTTACAAGTAGATCGCACAGCGCTAACGGATCTGGACGAGGTGCAGGTACAAATACGCGTCACCAATACCGGGGAGCGTGCAGGGAAAGAGATCGTACAGTTGTACGTTAGTGATGTTGAGAGTACAGTGATTCGTCCGGATCGGGAGCTGAAAGCTTTTGCGAAGGTGGCACTGGAGGCTGGCGAGTCCAAAATAGTTCATTTCACGCTGAATAAGCGTTCGTTCGCGTATTACAACGTGGATATGAAAGACTGGCATGTCGAGACGGGGGAGTTCGGTATACAGCTCGGTAGCTCTTCGCGTGATATTCGTATGCAGACTCGGGTAAGCGTAGAGTCTACTGCCACGTTCATTCCAACGTATACACGCAATAGTACCCTTGGCGATATTCAGCGCGACCCCGAGAATAAAAAGCTGATTGAGCAGGCTTTGCAGCAATTCCAGGAAGCGAGCGGTTTTGGTGGCGGTGACGATTCCGGTGATCATGATCATGCGGACATGATGAACGCGATGATGAAATATATGCCGCTACGTGCCCTTGTGGCTTTTAGCGGTGGCGCGATGACTGAGGATACGATGAATCAGCTGCTGGATCAGATGAACAATAAGGAGCACGGCATTCGCGGATAAGAGAATTTCATCCCGATTCTGCTTCATGACCTGTGATCTGTGAAGAAGTAATCAGGTTATGCGCGAGCAAAAGGGCGCGAGGCCGTAAGTTTTATATTGTACGTTCAGCTACTGCAAGGCTGAGAGGGATACCCGATCCGGTGATGGATCGGGTGTTCTTTTTTTACAGGGGAAAAGGTATAATTAGTAATTGATAATCATTTTCATTTAGAAGCGTGATGAGAGACGAGATACTGTGGATCAGTGGGGAGGGAAGGTGAAGCAATGGGTCATGATGCTGGATTACATACGTTGGGTTCAAGTGCATATATCCAGACCCGGGATGGCCGGAAGTTGCATTACATGTCGAAGGGCGCTGGAGAAGTGACGGTCGTTTTTGAGTCGGGGATGGGCGTTTCCAGATCTACATGGGGGCTGGTTGTGCCGACGATTGCGGAGCATGCACGTACCGTTGTGTATGACAGGGCAGGAGCGGGACGAAGTGATGTTGATTTCTCTCCACGCACGCTCACCCGGATTGCGGTAGACCTGAATGACCTGCTAGCGGCGATGGGGCCGGGGCCGATTATTCTGGTGGGGCATAGCTGGGGAGGGCCTATTGTACGTGCAGCGGCCGCTAGTAATCTGTCGCGTCTGCAAGGTATCATTCTTGTTGACCCGTCGGATGAGCATTGTGAGTTATATTTTTCCCGTATGGCGAAGGTCGGTTTTGCGATAAATGGGGCACTTATTCCCGCTCTGGCTCGTGTGGGCCTGTATCGGTTTCTTGGCATCAAAGACTTTCTTAGTCAGCCTGATGACGTTGTAGCAGATCACCGCCGGGAGGACTTTACGGTACAAGCGGCTCGGACGATGGCTGCGGAGGGACAGAATTTTTTGCAAGATTTAAAGGGGTTACAGGAGCAACCTCCCGAATTGGGAGACTTGGAAGTTAGCATTATTTCGGGTACGTTGCCGGGCAAGGGAGAACGTAAAATCAGACCTGCCATTGTTGAAGCTCACCGTCAGACGGTAAGCAAGCTATCCAATGCGAGATGGGTAGAGGCAGTGCGTTCGGGTCATATGGTGATGTTTACAGATCCTGAAGTGATCATCAATGAGATCATGCGAATGATACGCGATGCGGAGTAAGAGTAAGAGTAAGAGTAAGAGATAAGAAAGTGGAAAATGAGAAATGAGAAATTTAAAGTATTTGAGTATAGTCCTCATATTAGTAGAAGATTGTTCCTTCCGGTGCCGGGCGCAAGGATAGAGCAAAAGTGATACAATAAAAAGAAAAAGCAATGAATGACATTGCTAGACCATATAAGCGGAGTGTGGAGACAGATGAAACCAGAGAATCAAGAAACAACAGGAACGGGAGCCGGAAACGAAGGTTCTAGAAATGTCCATGTAGGCATGGAAGATATCGTACGCGCACATCATGTGCTGCGTGAAGTGATTGTCAGAACGCCGCTACAGCGGGATGCTGTACTGTCGGCTAAATATAACTGTAATGTGTATCTGAAACGGGAAGACCTTCAGGTGGTGCGTTCATTTAAAATTCGAGGGGCTTACAATATGATACGCAGTCTGACCCCTGCCGAAATGGAGAAAGGCATCGTCTGCGCCAGTGCCGGCAACCATGCACAGGGTGTAGCTTTTAGCTGTAATGCACTGGGCATTCACGGCAAAATCTTTATGCCAAGCACAACACCGAACCAGAAAGTGAAACAGGTACGACGTTTTGGCGGCGATAATGTAGAAGTTGTCCTGATCGGTGATACGTATGATGATGCGTATGCGGAAGCGATGCGGGCATGTGACGAGCAGGGCATGACCTTTATCCATCCGTTTGATTCACCGAAGATTATTGCAGGGAATGGTACAGTTGCGATGGAGATCATGGAAAGCCTTGATGAGAATGCAGACTATGTATTTGTCACCATTGGCGGCGGCGGATTAGCGGCTGGGGTAGGAACCTACATGAAAACGGTGAGTCCTGAAACACAAATCATCGGCGTTGAGCCGCTTGGGGCAGCTTCCATGAGTGAAGCAATGTTCCGCAAACAAGTGGTTACGCTGGATGATATCGATAAATTTGTGGATGGGGCAGCGGTGAAACGGGTAGGTGATTTGACTTATGACATCTGTAGCAACATCCTAAATGACATTGTGAAGGTGCCAGAAGGCAAAGCCTGCACAACCATTCTGGAATTATATAACGAAAATGCTATCGTGGTGGAGCCTGCGGGCTCGCTGGCTGTAGCTGCACTGGAGCAATACCGCGAACAAATCGCAGGCAAGACGGTGGTCTGTGTCATCAGCGGCGGTAACAATGATATCGACAGGATGCAGGAGATCAAAGAGCGTTCCCTGATCTACGAAGGTCTGAAATATTATTTCATGGTGAATTTCCCGCAACGTGCGGGGGCGCTACGTGAGTTCCTGGAGGAAGTGCTCGGTCCGAATGACGATATCGCCAGATTTGAATATACGAAAAAACATGACAAGGAAAATGGCCCTGCCTTAGTCGGCATCGAGCTCATGTACAAGGAAGACTACCAGCCACTCATCGAACGTATGAACCGCAAAGGTATCGCCTACACTGAGCTGAACAAAAACTTAAATCTGTTCAACATGTTGATCTGAGAGAGAGGTGTCTTTTTACAAGTGAAACCTACTATAGGGTCAGAGCAACAGAAGAAAGTGCCTCAGATCCGACCTGCACGGAAGGAAGATGTGGATCAGATCATCCCGCTGCTGGTGCAAGCGATTGGGGATATCGCTTATGCACTTGCGGGGGAGGCGGACCATGAGCGGGCAATGGACATCTTACGTGAGTTTGTTACACAGGAAAATAACCGGATCAGTTATCAAAATATCACTGTGATGGAGCAGGACGGCCAGATTGCTGGCATGTTGGTAGCGTATGCCGGTGATGATGTGGAGCGTCTGGATCAGCCGCTTCTGAATCGCCCCGGACGTGATACGGATGAGAAATATGCTCTGGTAAAAGAAACCCGCCCTGGGGAGTATTATCTCGATACTCTTTCGGTAAGTGAGCCATTTCAGGGGCAGGGCATCGGCCGTGCACTGATGGCTGCTTTTGAGCAGCAGGGAAGAGAACTCGGGCACACGCAGGTTGCCCTGATCGTGGAGCAGGACAATGGCCGCGCCATGCAGCTCTATGAACGGCAAGGCTATGTTCAAGATGAAGTGATTCTCATCGGTGGACATGAGTATTACCATATGGTCAAAGAGCTCTCAGTTCTATAGATTGGCTGGAATGCATTCGAGCTTCGCACTCAAAAGGAGCCAACGCTTGAGTGATGGATGCTTACATATGTAACAGTGAGGGACACCATCTGTATCGTGAACCCGTAACAACTATATTTAGTCAGTTAACAGCAGATACGCCAAAAAAGACGAAGCAACGCCGAGGGCGGTGGGTTCGTCTTTTTTTGATAAAGCGGCGGTGGAGCAATATAAGCTGACAGGCTAACGATCTCAGATGACGCTATTTGGTCGATTTCAACTCATTTAAAATTCTAACGATCAGGAGAAACGTTATTTCCCCATTTCAGACGAGAAATCATTGATTTTTGCTCATTTCAGAAGAAATAGCGTCTCTGGTGATCGTTAGATCACTGAACATCTCTAAATCGGCCAAATAAGGTCTGTGGTGATCGTTAGAATTTTTTTCATCCGTACAACCTTCTACGCGACTAGCACAAGGAACGGTGTATGAAAAATGTTGACTATTCAAAGCTTACCATTGCATGCACATGTTTGTTTAACCTAAATCCCTTGCTCGCCCTCCAACTTATCCAGGCCATTAGCTGATTGTTACCGTTAGATTGATCTAAAACTTTTATATACCGTACTCCGGCAGATATTCATCCCTAGATACGTTCTGTTCCAGCCATTTGTCGACAGCCTCTGTTCTTTCAAACTTGGATTCAGCGATGACATCCATAAACGCATTCAGTTTTTTCAAAAAAGCACTGTCCTCGGAAGTATTCCGCTGTAAGACAGCTTTGTACCCTTTTTGAGCATTTGGCACCATTACGTTGGTGTCGTAATCGAACAGCGGGGTATTATCGAGCCCGTAAAAGGTGTACAAGGTGTATTGATTCATCAACATCTGTACCTGGTTTTTCCGGTTAGACTTAGGAAAATCATTCAGGAACCGCTCTTGATTCAGCGCACGGTTCAGCATATCCTGATATCCGATCATGAGGCCCCCATCTTCAGAGGCGATATTGCTCGTTTCGACTGCCATGATGCGAATGTACTGTTTGATATCTTCATTTACATAAGAAGTATATTTTTCAAATGCGGCATAATTCATGATTGGATAGAGATAACCCTCGATCATCGTAAGACGATAACCACTGTCTCTGGCCTGTTGCAGCAGTGAACGGAGACTCGTGTCTTTGGTGCGTGACATCAGCTGCGTAAAGCTGTTATTCCAATTGTATATTTTCTGCATCTGATCCTGAACATTGGGCACAAGCATGCGATCCGTTATGGCCGTTAGCGCTTTGAAGCGGGCATTTTCTAACTGTAGCACCATCAGGGTTGCATGATAGGGGGTCACCTGGCTGATTTTAGACTCCAGGAAACGGTCTGCCGCGGGTAGGCCATTTTTTTTGTATAGCATGTTCTGAAAGGATTTGTAGATTGCTGTCGAATTGGCTGATGTTACTTTGGTATTCGCAGCAGGGGCAGCAAAAGCAATGCCTGCGACTGGTGAAACCGCTGTTTGTAACAATAGAGTAATAGCCGTAGCGGTAAGCAGCGTACGCATACCTTTCTTTTTATAAAAATACAAAGATGATGCCATAGATATAAACCTCCTGTAATTTTGGAATGAACAGATAAGGATGAAAAGTAGACTTGATTCACTATTACACACAGATTAAAGCAATTGGCACTAGAAGTGGTTTCGGAATGATGACAAAATCTTCTGTTAATTTTAACCTTTACAGGTGGATGCAAGGCCAATGTTTCTGCGAAAATAATTTTTGGGGAACCGGAAACCTTTTAACGATTCGGAACGTCTTAGTTGTGCATAGGTAAATACAGGAATTACTGAAATGAACAGCTAACTATAAGAGTGTACCAATTATAGGAGAATGGGGATAGGTTTATGAGGAAAGCGGGAGGAAATCAAGTCAAAAAAGTGATGTCAGCGCTGGCTGTATCAGCCATGCTTATGTCTGCACTGCCAACATCGGTGATGGATGCAGCTGCAAGAATCAGCATTTATATTAACGGTACTGAGGTGCCGGCGGTTCAAGCCCCTGTGATGAAGGCTGGACGTGTACTCGTTCCACTCCGGTCGATTTTTGAAGGAATTGACGCGGAAGTGCAGTTCAACAATAAAACGAAAACCATTACAGCAACCCGTGGGGATCAGGAAGTGAAATTAACACTTGGTTCCAAGGCTGCATATATCGATGGTCAACTGAATGTATTGGATGTCCCTGCGAGTACGATCAAGGGCAGTACTATGGTGCCCATTCGTTTTGTGAGCGAAGCTTTCGGGGAAAAAGTATTCTGGAACTCACGCAGCCAACGTGTTGATATTAAAACAACATCGTCTACACCGGAACCGCCGGTTGACGATACACAGTTTTCTGCTTGGAATATTTATGGATCAGTGTCTGGCAGTAACGGAGATGGCCGTGACCTGACGGTAAGCTTCACACGTGCAAAGTCAGAGAGAACAGTGTCAGCTTACAGGGTGATGCTGGTCAAAAGTGGGGATATCAACAGCTTTAAAGAATCCGTTGCTACAGCCGTATCTCCGGCGAACTACACTTCAATTACACCAAACGGCACCAATCCGAAGCTGACACTTAACGCTCAGACACGCGACGTTAACGGTGATTTGCTGAATAGCAATGAATCCTATCGATTGTATGTACTGACTGTAGGTAACAGCAACAATAACAACCAAAACTATCTAGGCTGGTCTTCACAGATTCTGAAGCTGAACCAGGTGAAACCTTCTGTTCAAGCTGTGACGGGACTGCGCATTGCCGATGTTAGCGATAATGGCGACGGAAGGGATCTGGAGATCAACTTCACACAGCCAAGCACCAATTCGAATATTACGAGTTACCGTGCATTTGTTGTGAAGGCGAAGGACGCATCCTCATTTAACCAGGCTGCTGCGAGCAAGGTATCCAGCGCGAATTACACGATCATCAATAAAGGGAATTCCAGCACAGTCAAAAGCATACTGAACTCTTCATCACGGGATACGTCGGGCGAGTTGATCAAAAACGGAACCACGTATGTTGTGTACATTATGTCTGTAAGTGCGAATACAGCAACAGATAGCAAGCTGTCTGCGGCTTCGTCTTCCCTGACGTTGTCCTTGAATTCAACTCCGGCTCCGGTCATTACACAAGTGAGAGACATCTCGGATTATGGAGATGGGCGCGATATTCAGGTGAGCTTTAACCGTGTATCGGATGAATCGAAGGTAACGAACTATCGTGTGTTTGTTGTACGCAACTCGGTAGCCAGCAGCTTTAACTTGCCTACAGCAAGTAATCTGTCTTCCAGTTTATATTATACCGTGAACAAAACAGGTAATAACCTCGTGGTTACATTGCCATCGAATATGCGGGATACCAGCGGTTATAACATCACAAACCTGCAGGATTATCGGATCTTTGTCATGGCAGCAGGCACTCAGCAGAACAACTATACCCATGCGTTGTCAGCTTCCTCCAATGTCTTGAGACTGACCTCCAATAGCAATGCAGGTGTGGCAACGAACCTGTCTGTTACAGATATTGCGGATAACGGAAATGGATCTGACATGCGCGTGTCGTTTAGCAAAGCAAGCGATGAGTCCAATGTTTCCCACTATCGAGTATTTGTCGTACCTGCCAATAACGTAGGAAGCTTCAACCTGAATGCTGCGAATGTGTCGAACAATTATACACAAGTGAATAAAACAGGTGGTAATCTGACCGTAACACTATCGAGTAACTCGGTTGATACCAATGGGTATAGAATTGCGAACTACAACGCTTATCGTGTGTTTGTCCTGTCCGTAAATAGTAACGGAAACTGGAGTCAGAATGCACTTTCCTCATCTTCAGCTCAAATCACGCTAGCACCGAACGCAATGGTTGCTGCACCGACCAGTGTGAGTGCAACCGATGTTGCGGATAACGGGAATGGCAGTGATCTGCGTGTAACATTCAACCGGTCAACGGATGAGAATAATGTGAATCATTATCGTGTGTTTGTTGTGAAAAATACGGCTGTAGGAAGTTTTAATCTGAATGCTGCATTGAATAACGGCTTCTACACGTATAGAAGTAAAAGTGGGAGTAATCAGGCTTTCACATTAGCAAGTGATGCTAGAGCAACGGATGGCAGCTTTATTGGTGATAATGTTGATTATCGGGTATTTGTCCTGGCGGTGAATAATAATTCATCTCAATCTAGCGCGCTGTCTTCAGTATCGCCTGTGGTTAAATTAGGAAGTGCTTCTCCTGTAATCGCAGTGGGCAGTGTAAGTGTAGCGGTTAAAAATCAGGGACAACAAGCGGGTAACGCTTCTGATGTAACTGTAAATTTTGCCAAAGCATCGAACGAAACAGGCATTGCCAAATATCGTCTGTTTATTGTCCCAGCAGATCAGGTACCTGGCTTTACGCTAAATACAGCGATGAATATTAATTATTATAATGATTTGGATAAAAGTAGTGCAGGCACTACGTTCGCATTGAGCGATGGATACCGGGATATTAATAATAAATCTATCGAGATCGGGAAAAAGTATAGAGTGTTTATTATGTCTGTATCCGACAGTACAACTCGTTCATCAAGTCTTTCAGTGGCTTCCGACGAATTTAGTATTAATAACATAGTACAATCTGTTCAAGCAGCCGTTATTACGGGTCTACAGAAATCAAGTACTGTAACTGAAGCGATCTACAAGTTGACCTTCATCAAACCATCTAGTGAAACTGGCATCTCCTCATATCAATTGTATATTGTGAAGGGAAGAGGAGCTGTTGATCCGGCTACAGCTAATTCCAGCAGTAACTATTCAGTAGGAGATCCCAAAGCGGTTGAAGTTACTTTGAATACCAATGCTAAAGATACTACAGGGGCTAGTCTTGTGGAAGGAGAAGAGTACACCGTATATATTGTGTCAGTTGCGTCTAATACAACAACCAATAGAAGTACGATCTCTAATCCATCTGAAGCATTTAAGCTTGAAAAAGCTCCAGCAGTTACACAATCAACTCCTCCGCAGTAAACTACGGCACAAAGTTAGCAATAGAATTGTAATGCTTCAACTCCCTTTCCTTCCTTGGAAAGGGAGTTTTTTCTTTGCATCCGTTAATGCCTCGGAAAGGGAACCGCTCTCCGTACGACCTATGTCCTTATTTTTCCATATTTAGACATGCTCAAATAGGTTCCTAAGGCCATTGCTGGTCTTGGATCAAACCATGGATAATAGGAGTCATAGAGCTTGACTAGCTCTTGAGTCGAAAGGAAGGATGCAATGTTACCATTTCGTTTGACGGGGCAGCCGGATTCCCGGATGCCGCTATACCTGTACGGTGTGGGCACACAGGAAGAGAAAGGACTGCATCGACCGGGGGGATTTCCGGTGTATCAGTTATTTTTGGCGCGTAATGGTGGAGGACAGTTTAATATCTCTGGCAGAGGAACGATCGTAATGGGCTCAGGGCAGCTGTTTGCTTTGGGGCCGGGCATTGCTCATGAGTATATCGCACATACAAGAACGGGTGGAGAGCTGGGGTTTATAGGAATCGGCGGCGAATCAGCGAATTCAGTACTTCAGGCGACAGGCATCATGTGCGAAAGACCTCGCACATTAACCGGGTTTGACCTGATTTGGTCACAGATGACGGAACTGTGGAAGGGGTTGGATCAGGGCGGGATGTCGATGTGGCAAATGTCCACTTTGATCTACCAGCTGATTCTCGACTTGGCTCAGGCTATGGCTCCAGTTGGTTATGTTTCACATGTACATGGGAATTCGGACGCTGGCCAGGAGGGACTCAACCGGGCAATCGTTTTAATGCAGGCTCATTATCAGGACGATCTGTTATTGAAACATGTGGCCGAGGCAGTTGGTTACTCTGTGCAGCATTTGAATCGTTTATTTCATCAGCATTATGGCGTGACTGGACATCAGTATATGCAACGCTGGCGTTTACAAAAGGGACTGGAGTGGCTTAATGAACATCCTGAGGCTAGTGTGAAGGAAGCTGCGGAGAATGTAGGCATGGAAGTGAATTATTTTATTCGTATGTTCAAGCGTGAATTCGGGGAAACGCCAGGCAAAGGCATGAAACTACGCAATCAGCTCAGACTGGAGCAGGATCACCACCCCCGTCACAAATAAAATACGAATCTGCAATAAAAAAAGAGACCTGACGGTCTCTTGAATGGAATTTCTTATAAAGTAAAAGAACATCTATGTGTACCACGAAACAACCACATTCGACATTGCCTCCTTCAATCATGCCTGCTTTTTTTGCCCGAAAATAGGCCGGATTAAAGCAAGACCAACAATACCAATAACGGCGCTAACCCATGGAGCCATGTAGAACACAGGAAGTTTATCCCGAAGTGGATAACCCACAAAAAGAACAAGTACAACGATCACGATATAAATGATAATGCCTCGAACGTTAACTTTGGGCATGACATGTTTGTCTGTCCCCTTATCGTCTGGACGTTCTGCTAATCGGCGTAGCATCTCTACGAGCGCAATTCCGCCTACAGCGCTAATGATGAGAGAGAACAAGCTGATATGTTCGAAAGCCTCCGTATCGCCGTCTGTTAGGCCGAAGAATAGTCCTGCACATCCCTGAATGAACAGGACAACGGATATGGCCGCCCAGGCAATCATAACATACCATTTTGGCGTTCGTTTCACAGGTTCTGGTGTACCCGGTTGATCGTCAGACTGAGCGATGCTGGATTTGATGTTCTTTTTAGAATCTTCAGCAGAACGGGCATGTTGTTTCGGATAAGCTTGTTTTTTTTCGGGAGGGACACTTCCGCTACGGTTTTCCCTGCTTGAATCTTTCCCTGTGCTTGCCCCTGATTGAGCATATGTATCTGCTGAGCCTACTCCAAGTTGGGTATAAATATCTTCTTCCAGATCAGAGCCGTACAATTCGCGTGCAGATTTGTTATCTTTCTGTGCTTGTACGATGGCTTTTCCCGCAGCGAGAATCCATTCTTCCTGTGTTTTCTCGTCTGCTGGCGCTTGCCTTGCGATGGTGCTGATCTGGTTATACAATTGTACGTTGTCTGGTGTCATACGGCTCATCTCTGTGATTTGCCGATTTTGTATTTCTTTCAGCTTTTTATAGGAAATCCCCAATGCTTGCTCCCCCTGTCTCACACGTTCTGATCTTCCATTCCATGAAGACCCTGACGATATTTTAGTATACGGGAAGGGCTCTCGTTTCGCAAAGTCATTCCTTATAAAACAACTGCTTGTGATTTACCCATAGCCCGATACAGGCTAACACAACACAGGTGCATAAGAGCACCAGTTTTCCATGATGCTGAATCCATCCAAGTAGATGTGCCATGAGTTCATTCCTTTCGGTAACAGGCCTCCGGGACAGGCGTGCCTGAGATTTTGGTTTTATTTTCCCCTGTGGAGTTGTGAATATACATGGCTTGGTTGGAAGAAGCAACGATTCTGTGAACCGTGAATAAAGAGCTGCCCAATCCATCACAATAGTAGCATTTCCAAACTGAAATGATGGATAGGAGTGTGGTTAGCATGGATAAACAATCAGATCTCACACGAAAGATGCTGCTCAACAGTAATTCCCGTGGTGCCATGGATGAAGTGGTACCGATGGAAGAGGCAGTGGAGGATACTGAGTTCGGCGAAGAGTTGAATGATGATAACTGGCAGGGAAGAAGCTTCTGGGACAACGAGGGAGCAGGTCAGCAACATGAGTGGAACGGACGTATTGAGACTCATGCGATGTTTCGCAGGAGCTATGAGTAGGATCGTGCAGATATAACGCAAGAAAACAGGAATGAATCAGAAATTTTCGGAGCCCTGCTGAATATAGCGAGGCTCTTTTTTTACGAGAAAATCCGTACGAAAAGAGAACAGCTTTACATGACCTAAGGGGTTCATTTCTCGCGTTGACTTGGGGGTGAGGGAATGATAATATACTAATATCTTCTTAATACTCATTAAACTTATCGGATTAAACATAATTAATTAAAATACGTTGATTATATAACAAGGTCACCATGAAAGGGGAGATCCGTATGGAACGTCAGATCAGCATTCGTCACGGGGAAGAGGAGTTAACTGCGACCATTCACTATCCGGTTGTAAAAGATATTAAAGAGGAGACACGTCAGCAACGTGTTCCTCTGGCTGTCATCTGCCACGGTTTTGTGGGAAGCCGAATTGGAGTGGATCGGTTGTTCGTGAAGACAGCTCGTGAACTCGCGGAAGACGGATATCTGGTGCTACGTTTTGATTACATCGGTTGCGGAGAAAGCAGTGGGGAGTACGGAGCAGAAGGATTAGAGTCGATGATACTGCAGACCCGTTCTGTGCTGGATTATGCTGTGAACTGCAGTGATGTCGACCCTACACGTGTAACTCTGATCGGACATAGCTTGGGCGGAGCAGTTGCGCTGTTGACTGCTGTACGTGACAAACGGGTTAAAAATCTTGTCATGTGGTCGGCTGTCGGTTATCCGTTCAACGATATCGTGAAGATTACGGGCAGGGATGTGTATGACGAGGGTGTGAGAGCAGGGGCTTCCGATTATCTTGGCTATAAATTTACGCCTAAATTCTTTGACTCTTTGGCGGAGCATCAACCATTCCAGGAAGCTGTGAAGTTCAGCGGAGATGTGCTGGTTGTGCACGGTACTTCCGATGAAGTCATCCCTGTGGACTATGCGTTCTTGTATCAAAAAGTGTTCTGGATGCGCCAGGAAGGGCGCTGCGACAAGGAAATCATTTTCCAGGGCAATCATACCTTCTCATCTGGTAAAGAGCGCGAACAACTGATTACACGTACGAGAGAATGGCTCGGGGAGCGTCAGAAGATTGAAGAGAACTGGCAACATTGGATGATCTAAGCGATAAGTCTTACGTCATCAATCAAAAGTCACGGTTATTAACTTGGAAAAGCGCTTGCTTCGGGGTAAAATAGAGAGGTAAGCATCCTATCCGTGTCTGGAGGTTGGCAGCGATGACATTACCTGCACTATTCATTGCGCATGGTTCTCCTACGCTGGCGTTGGAGAGCAGTGATTACACTCAATTTTTGAACGAGCTTGGAGACAGGCTGCCGGCTCCAAAGGCCATCGTTGTATTCACCGCACACTGGGACTGTCCCGAGCCTTCGGTGACGATGGATGAGTCCCATCAGACCTTGCATGATTTTTACGGATACCCTTCAGCGTTGTATAACATACAATACCCTGCAGTCGGGCAGACCGATGTCGCGAGCGAGATATGTGCGTTATTTTCCCGTAGTAACTTGCCGCATCGACCTGTTCGTGGGCGTGGACTGGATCATGGCGTATGGGTGCCACTGCTACATATGTACCCTGAAGCGAGCATTCCAGTGATTGCTGTATCGGTGGATTCCCTACGTTCTCCGCAAGAGCAGTATGATATCGGGCGTATGCTGGAGCAACTCAGACATGATAACGTGCTTATCATCGGCAGTGGTGGAACCGTGCATAATTTAAGAATGCTGGCACAGGATGATGAGCCACAAGACTGGGCTATCGAGTTTGATGATTGGCTCGGAGAGCGTTTAGAGCAATGGAATACCAGAGAATTGTTTCTGTATGAAAAAAAAGCTCCTCATGCGCGGACGGCTGTTCCGTCTTATGGCATGGAACATCTTGCGCCATTGTTCTACGCCATGGGCTCAGCAGATATGTCTCGCACAGCGAAGCGATTATTTCAGTCGTATGCCTGCGGCACGTTAAGTTTGAATTGCTGGCAGTTTGGCGACGGCATATAACTTGGGGCAAATGAGAACAGAAACATCAATTTAGATGGCGAAATGAAGAATACAGTCGTATGCTTATAAATAAGCAAAAAGGTTCCTGCGGTCAGTTGATTGACTGCGTGGAACCTTTTTTGGGTTTGGGTGTTCAGCGGTGATTATTTGCGAAGTTCGAACAACTCACATTCGGTACGTGAGTGATAGGCCAGTTCACTGACACTGGATTGAACAACAACGGTTTTCTCGTCAAAACGAATGATGATACCTCCAGAGTCGATCTGGTGGTTATCTTTGAATACCCGGATTTTATGTTTTAAGGTCATGGCTTCCTGAAAATCGGCATCGGTTTCGAGACGGCGCTGCGTCGGCATAGGGATACTCCTTTGTACTGTTAGACTTTATAACCATCATAATATGGGATTCTACTGATGAGCAAGTGTAGAGACTTGGATGCACAATGGTTGAAGAAGATGGAAGAGCGGTTGGCAATAAGAGCAGATCAGCATAGGTTGTCAGGTTATGAACAAATGAGTGAAAAGAATACAACACAAAGCCCTGCTCCAAGGGGGGAAGCAGGGCTGAGTTTCTTATATTTTTAATGATTAAGCCGTTTTCTTAGTGGGTGTAATGGTTGGTGTGTCTGTTGGCTGAATGGTTCTGTCCTTTTTGAACAATCCGCGAAGGTAAGGAAGTACCCAGTGATCCAGACCAATTTTACCAGCATTTGCACCAGCTACGACGATGAAGATTTCCATCACAACCAGTTGAGCATTCGTGCTTACTGTACCCGAGAAGAGGAACGCGAAGTTCATGACCATCGCCATCAGAGCTGCCAGCGTTGTGAAGCATCCAAGAATGAGTCCCAGACCTACCAGGAATTCACCGAGCGGGATCACGAAGTCGAATAATCCGGCATTTGGAATAGCGAACTTTTCAAGGAACGTTGCCCACCAAGCTTGAACCGCTGGATGATCGCCTGTTGCTTTTTCAAGTGCCCCAGTGAGGAACCCGCCAGCTTGGAATCCGCCGGTCAATTTGCTCCATCCGTGAGTCATCCAGTCATAACCGATATACACCCGAAGTACTGTCAAAATCCACATTGCCACTTTGTTTTCTCTAAGCCATTGATTGAAGCTGAACATATAAACCACTCCTTTTATGGAATCTAGTGTGTGTTGTTTTTGTTTTTCTAAGTGATCACCTTTGATGTCTTTATTGTATATTCCGAAAGGTGTTTTGTTTGTGATTAAAATCACAATCTAGTTCAAATTTTAAGTAAGGTTTAAGAAGTTCACATTTAGGACATATTTATTTGCTTATTTCAAGATTCAAAGATAACTTGTGAGATAAGACAAGGCTTAGAAGGCGCAGACAAAACGGAAACGTTATGATTAAATGGAAAGAAATACAGGAGATGGTTGCCTGCATGAGAGGAATATCACATGACGAGCAGAAGAAAGTCAGCCAAATCGTTTAGGAGGTCCTATATTGAAGTTATTTTCTTGGAACAAAGCTATATCAGCAGCATCAATCTGCCTTCTTACCGTTAGTCTTGTTGCTTGCCAGAATAAAGAGGTAGCCCAAATTCCCCAGCCGAAGCCCACACCTGCACCGGTTCAAGAAGAGAAGCCTGTGGAGGAGCCTGTTCATTCTGGCTTTACAGCTCCTTTCACGGGACTAGCCGTGGAGAAACCGTCTACGCAGCGGCCACTAGCGGTCATGATCAACAATGCACCTGCCGCCCGTCCCCAATCGGGACTCAGCGCAGCCGATATTATCATTGAGGTGCTTGCCGAAGGTGGGATTACGCGGTTCATTGCTATATTTCAGAGTGAAGGTGGAGAAGAAACCGTCGGCCCAATACGTAGTATTCGTCCATACTTGATAGAGCTTGGCGAAAGTTATGACGGGGTGCTTATTCATGCCGGAGGCAGTCCGGAGGCGTATTCTATTTTGCAAAAACAGCAGAAACATCATATGGATGAAATTTCGAATGGCGGTCCTTACTTCTGGCGTTCCAAAGAACGCAAAGCCCCGCACAATCTATATACTTCTGTAGACAAGCTTAGAGAAGGTACGGATAAGAGAGGATACAGTCATGAATTTAAATCTCCTGTGTACAAGTATGACGAGGTAGGAGCGACCTCCACTGGAGAGAGCGTGAAGCAGTTTGAACTCCATTATTTATTGAATAGTTACAAAGTTGCGTATGATTATGATGAAGTTAGCGGACGATATATGAGAATGGTGAACGGGAAGCCAGATCAGGATAAAGATAACGGCAGTCAGTTAGGTGCAGCCAATATCATTGTTGCTGGGGCAGACCATAAGGTGCTCGACGATGTAGGCAGGTTATCCGTAAACGTGGATCATGGCGGTGAAGCGATGCTGTTTCAGAAGGGCAAGATGATTCGCGGGCAATGGGTTAGAAAAGAGGGAGATATAATTCGTTTTGTGAAGGATGGGCGTGAAATGAATCTTGTGCCCGGGAAAACTTTCATTAGCATTGTGCCGAACCATCCAAAGTTTGCAGATCATGTGAAGCTGGCAGAACAAGAATAAGCCATATACAACGATTGGCACAACGAAATGAATCACTTTTGCAGGCTGAAATGAAAGAGAGCGATGAAAAGGGTTAAGATTGGTGATGATGTGTTGTCGTATCATAGCGCTTTTTATGAAAATTGTGACGGGTTACGCGTCGGTTTATGTGGAGTTTTGTAAACGCAGTGTAAAATCGGAGTCTGATTTTGCCATAATTCCAAATAATTAAGATTCATTTCAGGTTAATATGAGAAGAATATAAAAAAGGATCGCAGGTTTTGTACAAACCATGAAACAAATATGATAAGATATCAAAGGTTGTCATTTCATGTTTCATCGGTTATCGGCGCAATTTCTCGAAGAGGGGATAGAGCTATGAAGATTAAGAAGAAGAAGGACATATTTTTTGAAACACTGGAGAATATGGCAGATACGGTTGTTCAAGCGGCAGATTATTTCTCCCAGCATGTTTCCAACCTTCAGGATGTAACTCTTTTTGCTAATGAAATGAAAAAGTACGAGTCGCAATGTGATGACTACGTGCACACGATCATTACAGAACTCAACAAAACATTTATCACGCCGATCGAACGCGATGATATTATGGAACTGACAACAACTCTTGATGACGTATTGGACGGCATTGAAGCTACAGCTTCCCGTTTCTATATGTACAATTTGGTGGAACCGGACGAATATATCGTTCAATTTGCAGAGATTTTGCGCCAATCGGCTTACGAAATTCAGAAGGCGATTCATTTGCTGTCCCAGAAAAAATTGCTGGCGATTCGTGAATATACGATTCGTCTGAATGATTTGGAAAACCAAGGCGACGAAGTATTGCGTAACTGTATCAAGAATCTCTTCGCTACGGTGTCTGATCCGATTGAATTGATCAAGCGTAAAGAAATATATGAACGCCTTGAAACAACAACGGATGCTTGCGAGCATGTTGCGAACGTTCTTGAATCCATCATCATGCGTAATTCTTAAGGAGCCAGAGAATAATGGAAACAACGATTTGGGTATTAGGTATAGTCGTCTTCCTTGCACTGGCGTTTGACTTCATCAACGGTTTCCACGACACGGCTAATGCCATTGCCACATCGGTATCCACACGTGCACTGACGCCGCGCCGCGCCATTATTTTGGCGGCCGTGATGAACTTTGTTGGTGCGATGATGTTTACGGGTGTTGCGAAGACGATTGGGGGGAGCGTGACGGACCCCACCAAGCTTGATAACGGGATCGAGGTTGTCATCGTCACCTTGATTGCCGCGATCATCTGGAATTTGGTTACCTGGTGGTTTGGAATTCCTTCATCTTCTTCACATGCGTTAATTGGAGCGCTCGCAGGTGCAGTGCTCGTTGGAGCAGGCTCGGACAAAGTGAAATGGAGTGGATTCATTGATATCGTCGGAGGTTTGCTGTTGTCACCTCTGATTGCTTTTGCCATTGGTTATATCGTCATGACGATTCTTAAATATGTGTTTGCCAAACGCAGTCCGCACAATGTGAATAAAGGCTTCCGTACGGTACAGATCTTCACGGCTGCCCTGCAGGCATTCACTCATGGTACCAACGATGCGCAGAAAGCGATGGGGATTATTACATTTGCACTCGTCGCAGCCAAGGTACAGGATCATCTTGAAGTACCACTGTGGGTTAAAATCTCAGCAGCAACAGCTATGGCCCTGGGGACATCGGTGGGTGGTTGGAAAATCATCAAAACGATGGGGACTAAAATTTTCAAAATCGAACCAATTAACGGCTTTGCTGCCGATTTATCTGCTGCATCCGTTATTTTCACAGCAACATTGTTGCACCTTCCGGTAAGTACGACACACGCAATCACATCCGCGATTCTGGGTGTAGGTTCGGCGAAACGTTTCTCGGCTGTAAAATGGGGACTGGCTGGACGTATCATCATTACGTGGTTCATTACGATTCCAATTACCGGAGCACTTGCAGGTCTGTTGTACTGGATTATTTTCTAAATAGTTGTCAACAGAAGGGCCAGGTATCCATCGATCGGATACAGTAAGTGAAGGACGAACCTGTTCATAACCGTGTGAATATCGGGATATGTGGATAAATATACAATGAGTTGAAGAAATGCCTGTGCACGAAGATGTGGACAGGCTGGATATGTGGATAGCCATCCGTGGAATGATAAACCAAAAGAAACCTTCCTGTGGATACAGGGAACTGTGGATAGGGGAAATGAGAGAAGCCAACAGGGTTGGCTTTTTTTGTTGTCCAGGCTGTACAATGAAATCAGAACTTCGATAAGAGACAAGGACGTGGTCTAATCCATGATTCGTACACTTGCGATTACACGGGATCATCAAGTCACGGTGAATATGCCGCTCGAACAGCTGGATTTAAACGATTTTGCCTGGGTGTGGGCAGATTTCAACCAGCCTACCGAAGAAGAAAGTCGGCTACTGGATACATATTTTCATTTTCACCCACTTGCCATTGAAGACTGTCTGCATGTATTGCAACGTCCCAAGCTGGATTATTATGAGAATTTGCAGTTTCTTGTGTTACATGCGCTGAATCCAGCTACGCTTGAGGCAGAAGAGGTAGATCTGTTCCTGGGACAGAACTTTTTGGTGTCATTCCATCATGGAAGATTGGAAGAAGTGGACGAAGCCTGGGACAGACTGCTGAAACACGCTCATGAGCGTACCATTTGGGCAAGAGGGCCGGTGGCGGCAGCTTATACAGTGATGGACAAACTGGTCGATCATTATTTTCCATCGCTATTTTCCATCGAGGATGAACTGGCTGAACTGGAAAATCGGGGCGGTCAGGAGTCCGTAGAGGAATTGATGAATCAGGTGTTTGACCTGCGCAGTCGACTCCTGAAGCTTAGACGCACTGTTGTCCCTATGCGGGATCTGCTCTACCGGGTCATTAATTCGCAACATGTACAGCGAACAGGGGAACATACCGCATATTTTACCGATATTTATGACCACCTGCTCAAACTGACGGATATGATTGAAGCCGATCGGGAGATGACGGCAGACTTGCGCGATAGCTATATCTCACTGAATTCGAATCGAATGAATCAGATTATGAAAACACTGACGGTCATTACGACGGTATTTATGCCACTCACTCTAATTGCAGGTATCTACGGCATGAACTTCGCCCATATGCCGGAGCTTCAGTGGAGGTATGGTTACGGTGCTGTGTTATTGCTGATGTTTGTCCTTGGAGGCTGTATGGTGGCCTGGTTTGTGAAGCGCGGCTGGTTTAAATAAACAGGATAACTTGATAATAAAGAGAAAAGGCCGTCAGGCGAACCTTGCGGAACACGAAATCCGTTGCTCCCAAGGTTGTTTGTTGCCTGACGGCTATTCTCTGTCTATTTTTCTATCCACATGTGCATAAGTGATTCAATCATAGAGACTTGTGCATAACTAAAGTGAAATTTCCATTTCGAAGTTCAGTCTAACGTAAGCACAAAAGAAGCGGATTCCGTATTTTGCCCGTTCACAACGATCGTGAGCGTATGCAGCCCTTCGTAATATTTCCGTGTCGTAATGAGTTTGAATGATTGTTTGGTATTGACGGTACTGCGACCACTGGCATACATCTTGTCCGAGCACTTAAAGCGTTTGGGTGCCTGTTTGCCGTTAGCCTTCATATAACCAATCTCATATTCAAGCCTCAGCATCTGCGGTTCGCCGCTCGTATTAACCACATCGAATGAAAAATGAAGATCCTCTCCCGTAGCAATCTGCTCCCGATCCAGCTTCAGGTTTTCAATATGGACAGCCTCCTGCTTGTGATAGCCGAATAGGCTCAGTGCAACAGGGTGCCCCTTCTTCAGCAGCGAACGACTTGCGTGGTGGATAATCCAGTCGGTATGCGCGTTCTGACCGTACCAAGCTTGAGCTAAGTCGAGAACAAGATCAGGGTGATCTTTGGAAATATCGTTCAGATGATTCGCTACACTTTTTCGTACATAGAGAGATTCATCCTGCCTGAGTGCATGCAGAATCGGAAGCGCGGGCGTCGGATCAACGATCAAATCCCCAAGCTTGGTTCCCCATGGCAAACGAGGGCGACTGCCTTCGCTGGCAAGCCTGCGAATATGCTCGTCACTGCTTTCTGTCCATTCCATCAACTGTTTCAACGTCTTAAGCGGGTAACGCTGGATGAAGGGGCGTACCGCAAATTCAGAACTTGAATAAGGTGTGAATACCTTAAGATATTTCATCGATAATTCGTAGTTTTCGGGGGCAAGTCCATTCACTTCAATGAAATCAGGCACAAAAAGGTACTCAACCCCGCGCAACTGTGGAGCTGCCTGTTCAAGGATATGTAAGGCTTGTTCGTAATCGGCGGGCAGAACATGGGTCAAAGATTCCGTAATTCGGCGTATCCTTGCCTTGAACTCCAGCGCTTCCCAGCCTTCAGCGAAAACCAGTTCGCGGAATCGCTGTGTTTGTAACTCTGGATAGAACTGATGCAACTGATTGGCAGTTCGATCAATGAGAGTGGGTGTATATTTATCTTTGAACAGTTCCATGGTCTGCCTCCTTATATGTATTATCTAGTATACCTCATTTTCCAGTATAAGAACATAAGTTCTTGGTGTTAGTTGCTCAAAAGGGTTAAGGCACCCGCCTTCATGAAGGGAGTGCCTGAATAGAGTTAACTTTTGCGTCTTTTGGGACGCGGTTTGGATGTTGCGTTTTTCCGGCGAGCTGGAGAAGCGGTGCGTTTCCGCTGTGTACCAGTTGTTTTTTTGCGGCGTTTGCGCGTGCGAGGTTTCGAGTATTCTTCATAATCAGCGTCGGCTTCGCTGCTACTGTTTTTATTTTTTCCAAAAGGCAGAATGCCCATCACCAGTTTCATCATCGGGGCCATCTGCTGAATACCGCCAACGACCTTTTGCATTTTGGCCACGCCGCTCATAATGCCGTCAATGCCGCCGAAGCGGTCAATCATGCCTTTTAATTCACCTAAGTTGGCAAGGGAAAAGCCTGAGCTGCCTGAAGAGGCAGGTGTTTGAGCCGGAACGACTGGAGTAACGGGCACGACCTCGCTTCCATAAAGCCCTCCGCTGGGTGCGCCCTGCCCATAGGGCACAAGACCGGAGGCTTCAACCTCGGCGAAGCCCGGGTAAGTCGGATGAACTCCAGGATACATCGGCTGGATCTGGGCTTCATTGAGAGAGCGTGGCACATTTCCATACGGTGCATAAGCTGAGGTGCGAGCCTGCTGCTGGCCTTGAGGAGCCGGACGTTGCCGTGTTCCTGGCGGGCGATGATAGTAATGCTGTGGCATGAACGATCACGTTCCTTCTATATTAGATTTTTCGGAATTGCGTTCCACCGAGAAATCAATCCTGTAAAAATCATGGTATAACAAGCAGGGTGGAACTCCCTTTTGATATACTGTATGTCATTCGCGGAGAGGCGGCGTAGGCGGGTATCACGGAAAACGGGATATTTGCGGAAATGGGCGCAAGTCATGCCGGCGTTTATAAGATGGTTTTCAGGAAGAAAAATGAATTTCGGACACAATTTTGTAACAATTTACAGGTATAAAATCCTAGATAAATAATCGGATATGTTCCCCCTAAAGGGGCGAATATCGCAGTTTTTATGCTCATTGTCCGTCTGTGGAGGACAATAGTATGTTTTGTAAGCGTTAACATGTGTTTTTGTTCTGTAGTGCGTGAAATCGTTAACGCTTGAAATACCAACTCAGGCTAGGTACAATGGATGTACACAGTAACCGCTAGGGGATGATGATAAAATGCAGCTGAAAAAGCTAAATGATAAAAGCATTGAACAACTATTTGAGGCAATCCTGACACTTAAGGATATTGAAGAGTGTTATGTTTTTTTTGATGACCTCTGCACCGTGAACGAGATCCAATCCATGTCCCAGCGGCTGGAAGTAGCACGTATGCTTGGCAAAGGCAACACGTATAACCAGATTGAAGCAGAGACGGGCGCGAGCACGGCCACGATTTCGCGTGTTAAGCGTTGTCTGAATTACGGGAATGACGGTTATAAAATGACGCTGGAACGCCTGGGGCGCTAAGTCATGAAGAAGCCGGGTGTACTCATCATTAGTCACGGTTCTCAGGAGAAAACCTGGGTGGAATCCGTCGATGACGCGATTTCCCGGTTGAATCTGCCTGATCCGTTACCTGTTGAAGCTGGATTTCTGGAATTGGTGGACGGGCGTTTAATTCAGGACGGTATTAACCGACTGGAAGCGCAAGGTGTAACGGACCTGTTGGTTGTACCGCTATTTGTTTCCTCTGGCAGTACCCATGTGGATGAGATCGAGTATGCAATCGGGGCGAAGGATGCACCTGAGCGTGAAACCGATCTTGAACCTTTTGAGGTGAAGGCACGTGTTCATTTTGGCTATCCGGTGGATAATGATCCTGATATTGCGGTGATGGTATGGGACAAGGTTCGGTCATTATCACAGCAACCTGAGCAGGAAACGATTTTGCTTGTCGGACATGGCAGTATCCATGATGGGTTCCGCCAGCGTTGGGAAGCAGGCATTTCTTCGCTTGCGGAACGAGTGCAGCAAATCAGTGGAGTCGCTCATACAGACTATGCATTGCTTAATCCGGAAAGTGTATATGACAAGGCGAAATTCTGGTCCGAAGAGCGTGGCAGTCGCGTCATTGTGGCACCGCTATTTTTGAGTGCTGGTTATTTTACCCAGCATGTTATTCCAGGTCGACTTAAAGAGTTGGAATATGCATATAGTGGGGAAACGTTGTTGCCTCATCCTTTGCTTGGGCAGTGGCTGGAGCGCCAGATTCAGTTTTTGCTGGAGAAGTGTAACAGGGCTGTTCAAAGTTAAATAGCATTAAAGTGGGATTCCACTTTAAATTCATTCATGATAAAAAAACGGCAGAGATGCCGTTTTTTTTGTTTTATTGCGCCTTTATTTCGCTCTACAAAAGGTACCTCGAACCTAATCGAAATGATCTGAAGTGTTTAATGTGTAGTAAAAATAGGCCACATGGAGAATGTAAAACTCTCTTTACAGCGAAGAATTTGTTTGATAAGATGTGCATGTCTTAATTGTTAACCTTAAAAATAAATTTGGTTAACAATTAAATTTGTTAGATGATTTAATGGGAAGGAGCTGTACGATGACACCATATGAACGGCTTGTAGCCATAGACCGGGCTCATGTCTGGCATCCTTTTACTCAGATGAAGGATTATAACCAGTCTGATCCCCTAATCATTGAACGAGGCGAAGGAGTTATGCTGTATGACGTACAGGGGAGAGCTTACTACGATGGTTTTTCTTCGGTTTGGCTTAATGTGCATGGGCACAATGTGCCGGAGCTGAATGAGGCCGTCACTGCACAATTGGGACGAGTAGCACATTCCACACTGCTTGGCATGGCTAATATCCCTGCAATTGAGCTGGCCGAGAAATTAGTAGAGATTACACCTCAAGGGTTGACGAAAGTGTTTTATTCTGATGCAGGCGCAACCGGAGTGGAAATTGCAGTCAAGATGGCTTTTCAATATTGGATGAATCTCGGGAAGACCTCCAAAACCAAATTCATCACCATGAATCAGGCTTATCACGGAGACACCATTGGCGCAGTGAGCGTAGGTGCCATTCCGTTGTATCATGATGTATTTCGACCGATGCTGTTTCCGTCTTATGTCGTACCCTATCCATATGCTTATCGACATGAGCGTGGTGCACATGGAGCAAAAGAAGCTACCCTGTCTGAGCTACGCAAGATTCTTGAAACGAATGCACATGAAATTGCGGCGATGATTGTCGAGCCGATCGTTCAAGGCGCAAGTGGCATCATCGTTATGCCCGAAGGCTGTCTGCGCGAGATGGCAACATTATGCCGGGAATATGACGTACTGTTTATCGCCGATGAGGTGGCTACAGGCTTTGGAAGGACAGGTATGATGTTTGCTTGTGATCATGAAGAGGTGTCCCCTGACCTGATGGTAGTTGGGAAGGGGCTGACTGGCGGTTATTTGCCTGTAGCAGCTACGCTGGCAACCGAAGAGGTGTATCGTGCTTTTTACGCGGATTATGAAGAGCAGAAAACTTTTTTTCACGGTCATTCGTTTACAGGTAATCCGCTCGGGTGTGCAGTCGCGCTGGCAAGCCTGAAGCGATTTGAAGATCACCATATGTTAGAGAATGTAAGGATAAAAGCAATGTTGGTTGAGCGCAAGCTTCGTGGCATACAAGATGCTCCGCATGTCGGAGAGATCCGGCAAAAGGGACTGATGGTGGGCGTTGAACTGGTGAAGGACAAGTCCACCCGGCAAACGTATGCATGGGCAGAACGCATCGGCGTTCGGGTAACCCGGCGTGCCCGGGAACTGGGGCTGCTCACGAGACCCTTAGGCAATGTTGTGGTGTTCATGCCGCCGCTTGCTAGCACCGATGCAGAGATTGATGCGATGACCGATATTCTGATGAAAGCTATTATCGATGTCACTGAGGCGGATATGTGAGATGAATGGAACACAAGGTTTATTCGTGACAGGTACTGATACAGGCGTGGGCAAAACGGTAATTACAGGTGCGCTTGTTGCTACGCTTCGTGCGGAAGGACATCATGTCGGCGTCTGGAAACCGGTTCAGACAGGTGGACTTCTGGGTGACGGCACAACCGATGCAGAACTACTGCTGAAATACACGGAGATGGATTCGTACGCGGAGGATATTACCTCGTTCACCTTTGAGGCTCCTCTTGCACCCATGCTTGCTGCAAAACAGGCGGGATCGAACATTACGTTACAGGATATCTTTGATGCTGGGGCATCAATACTTAATCGATATGCCTCCGTGTTTATTGAAGGTGCGGGCGGAGTAGCTGTTCCAATAACGAAAGATGCCATGACGACTGATCTGATAGCCGAGCTTCAGATTCCGGTATTAATCGTTGCAAGATCAGGGCTAGGTACGATCAATCATACGTTGCTTACGATGGAATACTTAGAGCGCCGCGGAATTTCAATTCTAGGTTTCATTCTGAATGATGGCCTATCAGGTGAGTTATGCCTTGACCCAAGCTGGGAGACAAACGGGAGAATCATTGAACAATACAGCGGCATTCCTTGTCTGGGACATTTTCCAAAGCTTACAGGAGAGATTGATTCCAAGAGGTTAATCCATGCGGTTCAGGCAACGATCAATCTTTCTCCCGTCAGAGATGTTTTGACCATTCAGAAAATGGAGGAATAGCAATGAACATGAGCATAGCTCCTAAAGATACAGACTGGGTATCCCTTGCCAGAAAATCTTTGAAAGGCGAATGCCTGACAGCAGAGGAAGGGATCGCTGTTCTGGATGCTGATAATGATGAGGTACTTCCGCTCCTGCATGCGGCTTATCTCGTAAGACGACACTTCTATGGCAATAAAGTAAAGCTGAATATGATTATCAACGCCAAGAGCGGGTTGTGCCCGGAAGATTGCGGGTACTGCTCTCAATCCATCCGATCCAGCGCATCTATTCCGAAATACAGTTTGCTGGATAAGGAAACGTTGCTGGCAGGTGCACAGGAAGCAATGGCTCGCCAAGCAGGTACATATTGTATCGTTGCATCAGGAAAAGGACCGACAAATCACGAACTGGAGCAGGTCATCGACGCTGTAAAAAAAATCCGTGCTACGCTACCACTTAAAATCTGTGCTTGCCTTGGCATCTTAAAGGAGGGGCAGGCCGAACGTTTGGCTGAAGCAGGGGTGCATCGTTACAACCACAATCTGAATACAAGCCGAGATAACTATCCGTCTATCACGACAACACATACGTATGACCAGCGGGTTGAAACTGTAGAGAAGGCCAGGACTTCCGGCATGTCTCCTTGCTCGGGTGTTATTATCGGCATGGGCGAGAGTCAGCGAGACATTGTAGGGATGGCTTTTGCATTGCGAGAGCTTGATACAGATTCGATTCCGGTTAACTTTCTAAATGCAATCCCGGGTACACCTATGGAAGGAGCTTCACGTACAACGTCGATGAGAGCACTTAAGGTGCTGGCATTATTTCGATTGATCTGTCCATCCAAAGAAATTCGTGTAGCAGGAGGACGTGAGATTAGTTTGCGTTCATTGCAGCCTTTGGCGCTGTATGCGGCCAATTCGATCTTTGTGGGCGATTATTTGACGACAGCAGGTCAGGACATTACGAATGATCATCAGATGATTGAGGATTTGGGGTTTGAGATTGAACTCAATGCCTTGCAGGGTGGTGGCGACAATTATGAACTGGATGGAAAATGAACTTGAGAAACTGGCTCACGCCTCAAATCAACGCCATTTACGCGATAGTGCTACGTCTCCTGAACGTCCTGGTCATATTGTAAGAGGGGGGAATAGCTTACTTGATCTGGCTTCCAATAACTATCTGGGACTTGCCGGGCATCCTGATATTATTCAAGCCATTTGTGAAACACTTCAGGTTGAAGGTGCAGGCTCAGGTGCTTCTCGTTTTGTCACGGGCAATCGGTCAGTATACGGCCGTCTGGAAGCAGCGCTGGCATCTTGGCAGCAGGCGGAAGCCTCTCTTGTTATGGCAAATGGTTATATGGCGAATTCCGGTGTCATTGTAGCACTTATGGGGCGAGGAGATGTGGTTTTTAGCGATCAGTACAATCATGCCAGCATCGTTGATGGTGCTGTGTTAAGCCGTGCGGAGCATGCCAGATATCGTCATAACGATCTGGAGCATCTGGAGGCCCTGTTGCACAAATATCGGGATAAAAGGCGCAAGCTGATTGTCACGGATGCACTGTTTTCCATGGATGGGGATCGGGCACGGTTGCATGAACTGGTGAAACTCAAACGGCGATATGACGCCATGCTGATGGTGGATGAGGCACATAGTGGAGGTGTCTACGGGGAAAAGGGAGAAGGGCTGTGTCATGAGTTGGGATTGCATCGCCATGTAGATGTGCATATTGGGACATTCAGCAAAGCCTTCGGTATATATGGAGCTTATGTAGCTGGTAACAACGTATTAATACAATATCTTATGAATAAAGTTAGACCACTTATCTATTCTACGGCGCTCCCGCCTTCGCTTCTGGCAGGAATTATGGCGGCGTTACATTTGGTACAGACAGAGCATTGGCGCCGTAATCATCTGCGTTCGACCAGTGAATGGTTTCGTTCCGCGTTGACGAATGCAGGATTCCATGTGGGGGAAGGAGATTCGCCAATTGTGCCGATCATGGTTGGTGACAATGAACAGGCACTTCGTTTCAGCGAAGCTCTGGAAGCAACCGGCATTGCAGGGATTGCCATTAGGCCGCCAACGGTGCCAGTTGGTACAGCGCGAATTCGCTTTTCTGTATCTTCGGCGCATACGTTTGATGAGTTGAGGCAGGCGAGTGTTCTCATTAAGAAAGTCGGGAATCAGCTCGGTTTACTCACATCATGAACATACAGAATGAATACATGGGACGAGTAGAGCAAAATGACAAAGGGACGATATTATGGCTAACTGGCTGGAGCATGACAGATGCTGTATTTGACTCATTGCGTCAGCGATTGCCTGATTATCAACATCTCTCCCTGGATTACAGTACTATGAGTGCTTCCGCAGACATGCTGGAGCTCGTGGAAACAACCGTCAAGCGTTTATCTCGGGCAGTTCGGTCTGATCGATTGGATGAGGTCGCCGCTCATGGCGATATCGGCATGCCAGAACTGTTCCACGTGCTGAAAGGGGGTTGCGGAGGGAAGGTGCCTCGCGCTCCACTACTCATCTCGGGCTGGTCTTTGGGAGCGATACTTGCTCTTGGACTGGCAACCAAAGGTTATGCCGATGGGCTGGTGTTATTTAGTGCAACGGCACGTTTTGTTCGGGAAAAGAAGGAACTGAGCCTTGGTGTGCACGATGCGTACGTCAGGCAGATGATTCGAGGCATAGCCAAGGATCGGCCAGACGTGGAGACTCGTTTTCGCAAAATGATGTTTACGGTAAGGGAGTGGGAAATGGGGTATGCTGACCACCTGCCTCCTGTTGGCTACTGGACACCAGAAGCTCTACTGGCGGGGCTTCAGATTTTACGTTATGAGGATCATTTGCCCGATCTTGCTCGAATCGATTGTCCAGTCCTTTTATTCCACGGGTATGAGGACAAAATTTGTCCATATGATGCAGGGGTGGAATTGTTGGATCGGTTACCGCGAGCCAAGTTGGTGACGCTGTACGATAGAGGACATGCATCTTTTCTAGGTGATGAAGTCAGAATTGAGAAGGAGTGGAGGAGATGGAGGCATGAGCATAAGCAGGAGATGGGATGAAAACAGAGCAAGCTTCGACAGTAGCATCCATGTTCAGCAACGATTCAATCGTAATGCATCCTCTTATGATGCACATGCCCACGTACAGCGAAAGATGGCTACTCTGCTCGCAGAGATTGCTGCACATGGTAAGAACAATACGCTCAGCCATTCACTGAATTTTCTTGAAGTAGGTTGCGGTACAGGTGTTTTGACTCGAATGATTGCCCGTGATTGGCCTGATGCCAGCATTACGGCCGTGGACATTGCACCCGAAATGATTCGTCTGGCATCAAGGCGAGTACAGCATGCTGAAGATGGAAAAGGTACCGCAGAAGGGGTTCGTTTTATGCAGGCTGACATTGAAAAGTGGGTTCATCAGGTCCCGTCATGCTCAGTAGATATCATCGTTTCCAATGCTTGTTTTCAATGGTTGCATGATCCTCAACGGACCTTGACCGGCTTGAAACGTATACTCCGTCCTGGAGGCAGGCTTCTGTTCACCACTTTTGGGACAGACACTTTTCGGGAGATGCATGAGGCATTTCATGAGGTATATCTAGCCTGCGGAATGCAACCGCAGCGACATGGACTGTCGTTTCATTCGGCTGAAGAGTGGAGAGTTATGCTGGAGAGATCAGGTTTTACGAGTTATTCGGAGAATCGTTTGGTTCATATCGAGAGATATGCTTCTGCAAGAGATTTTCTGCACTCGGTAAAAGGCATGGGGGCTAGCGCTTCGGAAGCGGTTCAAGTACCCGAGGTTAGTCTACGAACTCTATTTACCCGGATGTACAAGGTGTATGAAGATAGGTTTAGTGTCGGGGCAGCAGGAGGGGTTCAGGCGACATATGACCTCTTGTTTATTGAAGCTTCCGTTTCAGATATTTAGTAAGATATGAAGCAATATACGCAGCATATTATACAGATCAATCCCCTCCAAGCGGCTTATCCAGCCATGAAGGGGATTTGTTTTTTTATCTAACCAATTATCTAAACCAGGCTTTATTCAGATTGTTCGCAAAGTTGTTATCGTTAAATGGTACATTGGCGCTGCCAAAGTCCGTTGTATTCAGGGCATTACGTGCAGCTGGAGTCAGATCATCCCAACCGATTAGCGGCTGAGTTCCCCCAACTACGTTGGTTACACCAAGCTCGTGGTTGAGCGGCCAGGTGCTATTATAGGAGATTTTCGGATGATCGCCCTGCATATTGCTGTTGCTTGGTGCCACTTTGGTGAACTGCCCGTGACCTGAGTAGGCGATCGAGAGTACTTTCGGGTTGGCAACCGCCGGGTTGTCTACCCATACGACGATGCCTTCCCAATCATGCCGATGTCCAAATCCCGGAGATGGGTTGTCTTTAGGGAAGTACCATGCGTACATGATCGCCCAGACGCCATTATGCCAAGCAGAACGTGAATAGACCTGACCCAGGTTGGAGCCGCATCCGCCATTGTGTGATCCGGACGTTGCCAAACCTGCGCTGGTGTTACCTTGTGCATCAACGGCTGGGAAAGGCACGCATCCATGATAGACCTTCAGGAAAGGTTGGAAACGTTTGGCTGTGATTTGCGTGGCTGTTACGGGTGTGACTTCTTGAAAACCGACGACCTGGTCATGATTAATGACGGCTGCTTCCGCAACGGTGCCTATCGGTAAATAGGCGAGGAGGGTAACCATTAGCATCAGTACCAGTTTTTTGGTTTTTTGCATTGTGCAATTCTCCTTTGTAAACGTAGTAGAGTGAAGTCAGTTATGTATGGATGTGTTCTGTATATCCATGGTACTGGAAAAATATTGATTTAGGTTATATTTTTATATTGAGATTTGTAAATTTGCTGTATATTTTTGTCATAATATAATTAGTTGTGGACAGCAGATAGTATGGAGATTAATTCCGGTGCAAGCGGGCAGAATGGAAGATCAGTGGTTTTTTTGCAAAAGAAGATGGAAAGATCGGTTTCAAGATGACTTTGGATGTTTATTAGGGTAGGGAAGTTTTGGTATTAGGATTTATGAAAAAGTCACGGCTGGAATAGGCTAGGACATCTTTACATTTGATGATATGATAGAAGCAATAGCTTTTGGAATGGGACGTCATTCCTCTGGCATAGTTATATATAGTGTTTGGGCAGGATTAACGAAAGTTCATGGTTGTGTTAATTATAATGATGCCCCTTGGTGGACTGATGCAGCGTAAGAAGATGAGGACATTCGGACTCATGGATAATGTGGAATAGGTGGCGTATCAGATGAAAAGAGCTCGATTAATATATAATCCGACTTCAGGCCGGGAAGAAATGAAGAAACGTCTAGCTGATATTTTGCAACGTTTGGATCAAGGCGGTATTGAGGCTTCGTGTCATGCTACAACGGGGGAAGGCGATGCGACCCGGGAAGCGGAACTGGCGATTGAACGCGGATACGACATGATTATTGCTGCTGGCGGAGACGGTACGTTATATGAGGTCATTAATGGTATGGCTGAGCGGGACAATCGCCCTCCACTGGGTGTGTTTCCTCTGGGGACGACCAATGACTTTGCGCGTGCGCTCGGGATTCCGAGACAATGGGAAGATTATGTGGATCTGGTTATTCAGCAGCAGACGCGCCCTCTGGATCTGGGCAAGGCGAACGATAGGTATTTTATCAACATCGCCGGCGGTGGATCGTTAACCGAATTGACTTATGAAGTACCGAGTCGTTTGAAAACGATGATCGGGCAACTGGCCTATTATATGAAGGGGATTGAGAAAATGGCAAGCCTGTCCCCGCAGGAATTAATCATTCGTGCGAACGGTCAGGAAGAAATTCATGATGAATTCATGCTGTTTCTTATTGCGAATACGAACTCCGTTGGCGGCTTTGAGAAGCTTGCTCCGGGAGCAACCATCGATGATGGGTTGTTCGATGTAATCGGTGTACGCAAGTGTAACCTGGCGGATATGATTCGTCTTGTTACTTTGGCGCTGCGTGGAGAGCATCTGAACGACAAAAAGGTTGTGCATTTCCAGACAGATCATATGGAAGTCAATTCCCCAGGTTATGTGCAACTGAATCTGGACGGCGAACTGGGCGGCACCTTGCCAGCAACGTTCACGAATCTAAAGCATCATCTGCAGCTGTTCCATCGGTAAATAAATGTTACAATGAAATAACGTTTCTGAGATTCGTTAGAATTTTGGAACGTTATTTTTGGCGTGAAGAAGGCAATTCTTTTATCAAGATTACGGAAATTACAGAAAAGCTCAGAACAGTTCAGAACAGCTATAGGTTAACTCACCGTCATTGCAGGCGGTGTACTATATAAGAAAGAAGTGAATGTACGTTGTCTAATACGAACCGCAGCGGTCGTGGAAAAAACCGCCGGAATTCGGCTGCTCCTCAAGGGAAAGGGAATGCTTCAACTTCCCGTCAGCCAAGTCAATCCATGCAATCAAGCCGTCCATCTACAAGTCAGTCAGGTAAAGAGGTGCGGCCAAACGGTGCATCTCTTTCTGGTGTGCGTTCGAAAGGCAGAGCACGTGAATCCGCACCAATCGAGGGATTACCTGTTAGCAAAAATGATGAAACCGTCATTGAGATCATTGGCATGAACCATGACGGTGAGGGTGTAGGTCGTGCAGATGGGTACACGCTATTCGTGCAAGGTGCTCTTCCAGGAGAAACGGTGCGCGTTCGCGTCATGAAAACCAAGAAGCAATATGGCTACGCCAAGTTGCTGGAGATTGTCAAAGCCAGTCCAGATCGTGTATCTGCACCATGTCCGATCTACGATCAATGCGGCGGATGCCAGATTCAACATATGAGCTACGCTGGTCAACTGGCGTGGAAACGTCAGCTTGTGATCGATAATTTGCAGCGGATCGGGAAGCTGAACGTGTTGGTGGAGGATGAGACGAACGAAGAAGATACAGGACACGCGATTCGTGTCTTGCCAACGATGGGGATGGACGAGCCGTGGCGTTATCGGAACAAGGCACAGGTGCCGATTGGTGTAACCGAAGGTGGTTTGGTAGGTGGTTTTTATGCCAAAGGAAGTCACCGAATCATCGACATGGAGACCTGTCTTATTCAACACGAGCATAATGATGAAGTTGTGGCGAAGGTGAAGGAGATCGGCAGCCACCTCGGCATCAGTGCATACAACGAAGAAACAGGCCGTGGTCTGTTGCGTCATGTCGTGGTGAAAAAGGCGTTCCGTACTGGAGAGATGATGCTCGTTCTGGTGACGAATGGCCGGGATATTCAACATAAAGACGAGTGGATCGGTAGCATTCGTGAAGCGATTCCTCAGGTGGCGAGCATCTGCCAGAACGTGAACAAAAAGCAGACAAACGTTATTTTCGGTGATGAGACCCGTGTTTTGTGGGGCCGTGATGTAATCTATGATTATATCGGGGATGTGCAATTTGCAATCTCTCCACGTTCCTTCTACCAGGTCAATCCGGTGCAGACTGAAGTGCTGTATGGAAAAACAGTAGAATACGCTGGGCTGAGCGGCAAAGAAACTGTAATTGATGCCTATTGCGGCATCGGAACGATCTCTCTTTTCCTGGCGCAACATGCGGATCAGGTGTATGGAGTTGAGATTGTACCCGAGGCGATTGAGGATGCGCGCAGCAATGCGATGCTGAACGAGATGAAGAATGTGAAGTTCGAAGTCGGCGCCTCCGAGGACGTCATTCCGCGCTGGAAAGAACAAGGCATCGAAGCTGATGTCATCGTCGTTGATCCCCCGCGCAAAGGCTGCGACCCGCGTCTGCTTGACACGATCCTGGAGATGAAGCCGGAACGTGTGGTATACGTGAGTTGTAATCCGAGTACGCTGGCACGTGATTTAAGAGTGCTAGAGGATGGCGGTTATCACACGGTGGAGGTCACGCCGGTGGATATGTTCCCGCATACGGTGCATGTGGAGTCGGTGGCGATGTTGGTTAGGATTAAAGAATAAGCAGAAGGGTTCGAGAATTTGTAAAAGATTCTCGAACCCTTCTGCTTTAATTTCAATTCGATTAATGGGTCGGTGCAAGATCTCTGGAGTCAACTCCCTGAAGGATAAAAATGATTCGAGAATTTGTTTTAATTCGGTGAACACTAAAGTATTATTGTTGTTTTTCAAAGACTCTTCAATGTTGCATTCCTTTTCTATTAACTCGTTCAGTCTTATATTAGTTTCAGACGGTTCTCCAACCGTGAATGGCTTGCAGGCTAGGGTACAGGCAAACTCCTTGCCACGGTCTGCGGTAGGGTTTGATAGATGGGCCAGGTACTGAGAAGCAGCTTGAGCAATCAGGACATTACAGCTGGCTCTGTAAAAGGAAGACAAAGCATTTACCGCTTTTCAGAATGAGAGGTTGAATTTTTCCTCCATGACCAGGCCACCACCGGAATAAGCAGCAAGGACATCAATCCTCCGGCAAGGGAAAGCATGGAGTAGCCAACGCCAGCCATAACCATGCCTGACAAAGCGCCGCCGGACGCGCCAGCCAGCGCAATCAGAACGTCAACCGTGCCTTGTGTCTTCGCGCGAACCTTCGGCGTTGTGGAGTCGATAATGGCTGCCGTTCCGCTAATTAGTCCAAAGTTCCAGCCTAGGCCGAGAAGCGCCAACGCTACAATAAGCAAACCCATGGATTCGCCTGGTGCAAAAGCCGCGGTTAAACCTGCCAGCAGCAGCGTAACGCCTGATGCGCAGGACATAAAGGTACGGCCAAGCTTATCCACCAGCACGCCGGTCAGCAGGGAAGGCAAATACATGAATGCGATATGGATGCCAATCACCAGACCTGCATCTCCAAGCCCATGGCCATGCTGCTTCATATGAACGGGCGTCATGACCATGATACCCACCATTACGATTTGGGTAAGCACCATGACCGTTGCCCCCACAATAAGTCCTTTTCGGTTATGAGAGCTCTCCGGGCGGCTTGCGTCTACCTTTGCCTGAAGCCTTTTGCCGTCTTTCACTTGTGACCCTTTATTCAATCTTTCCTCTTCGTCAATCGCCTTGGCAACGATAAACGGATCAGGATGAAGAAACAGCAGCAGTACCAGGCCCGCTATCAAATATGCAACTGCCGCTAGAATAAACGGCCCCGACAAAGCAGGAAGACCGATGGAGGTTGCCATGCGGCCAGTCGGCTCTACCAAATTGGGACCTGCCACCGCACCAATCGTCGTAAACACCAGCGCTGTACTGATTGCTTTGGCCCGCTGATTCGGCAGCGCCAGGTCCGTACCCGCGTACCGGGCTTGCAGATTAGTTGCCGTGCCAGCTCCATAAATCAACAAAGACACAAATAGCAGCGCTATTTGATCCCAGAGCGCGGCAAACACAACGCCAGTTGCTCCAACTCCACCCGCTATAAATCCGGCAGCCAGCCCGACTCTGCGTCCAAACCGCTGTGACAACCTTCCCACGATCATCGCCGCCGCCGCAGAGCCTAGCGTAAACAAAGCTGCGGGAAGACCGGAAAGGCTGTCGCTGCCTAGCATGTCCTGCGCAAGCAACGCTCCAACAGTAAGCCCGGCAGCCAGCCCCGCTCCTCCGAATATTTGTGAAACAACAACAAGCCATAACGTTTTTTTATACAGCTTCTTCTGCTTCTCCGGCGATTTTACGTACTCTTTTACTCTGTAAGAGCGGCTTTTTTGCCGTTTCGGAGCCACTGATGTGTGCTTATTCAAATGCATCCCCCTTTTCGGCACCCTTGCCGCTATCTAAATTAACTTTAATCCAATATCTGAATTATAGTGATATACGCAATCAATCTTCAATCCCTCAAAGTTGGGATAACTCTTCCAACCCTTTTAGTGATTCGATCATAGCGATCCGAGACATTTTTCATTGTAGTAGCAGGTTAGCACAATATGGTGAGCATAATAGCTTAAGTCTTTGAGCGGAGCGAGCTCTCGGTTTCTTCGAAGATTTTAATGGAAGATTGTTGTAGATAGTGCCAAACGAAAGAAACACGATTGCATTAACCGAAGGTGATCTCCCATCAAGCAAAGACAAAATTCCTGAGGACATCAAAGGGCTTTTTCAAAACTGTTGACAATTGGCATATATGTAATTATATTTAATATATCAATCAATTAGTGCTGTAAATCACTAGTGTAAACGCTCTCCAAGCAAAATTTTACGCAATATAATTCGATTCCATCGAGGAAGAAAATGGAGAGGTGATTAGGGACTTAGTCCCAGTTTTGTTCTAAACCTATCCATTACGAATGACATTCCTCTTCGTTTTGTAAAGCATTTTCAGCAACGCTTCATTGCTTGGGAAAATGCTTTTTTTCTTTAGGCTTTGCGATGTTGACGATGGTAACCCTCAATTATTTCCGTCGTTGTACTCTTCGCGTCAAGCTGTTTATGTCCTGCATCGTGTCATACTCCGCCTCCAACATGAATTGCAGCATCCCTGCAAACAACTCTGTAAACAACTCTTTCAGTACAAATTCACCTTGTTTATCGTTATGAACTTATTCACAATCACTCTCACTTGCTCATCACGTATATGATCCTCTTTAATTAGCCTTTTTCTAAAGATTATCTAACGGGGGAAACATGATGTCTAAATCAATAGAATTGATCTTGAAAGACGAAATTTTTGCTGAGCTGGACATCGAGTATCCAGAAGACCACGATACCCGTTTGTTGGACCAAGGTATCGATTCAGTAGGCTTCGTCAAGCTTATTGTTTTAGTGGAATCGAAGTTTAACATCTCGATCCCTGATGAAGATCTGTTATTTGAGAAGTTCTCCACGGCTGGATTAATCCTTAATTATTTGTCTGAGAAAAAGCTATGATGACGATCATTGAGCGTCTATTTCTGGAGGCCTCTAATCGCCAAGATCATATTATCCTTGAAGATCTAAAGCAGCAATGGACTTACGCGGAGATGATGACAGAAGCTTACTTGATTGCTTTATATATTCGCAAGAATTTTAAGCTTGAGCCCGGAAGTCATGTTGCATTATACACAAATAATGAGCCCTTGTTCATTTTTGCGGCGCTTGGCATTCAATTCTGCGGTTATGTGTTAGTACCGGTGCCTTATTCGGCATCCAATACAGAAATTGAAAATATTTTAAATGCCAGTGACGCCAAATTAGTTATCAGCAAATCTGCACAGCCTGCGCATTTAAATTGTGACATTCCTTGGGTTACCGCTCAGGATGTATCGCAAGAACCCATGCCTTCGTTCGAATCGATCTCGTTAACCAATCAGTCCGATCCCAATCAATGTGCGATTCTCCTTCCTACATCGGGCACAACCGGAAAATCTAAAATCGTTATGTTATCCCATCGGAATGTATTAACGAATGCGCTGGCACATGGCGGAAAGGTGGGGTATACGAATCAAGATTCGTTTCTGGTAACGATGCCCGTTCATTTCAGTTCTACGATTGTCACGCAATTGATTTCTTGCATGTTATATGGAACCCGAATTAAACTTATCAGCTTGCCCATGCTGCCACGCACCGCGTTTAAACTGTTTCAGAATAAGGCGGTTACGGCATTCTCGGCGGTGCCTACGCAATTGATGCACTTTGTTTCCGATTTTCATCAGACAAAGAACTGGAGTGCCTTTGATTCCATTGAATGTATTGTAATTAGCGGCTCGGCGACTCCCGCGAAATTAGTAGACCATCTTCAAACTGTATTTCCTCATGCGGACATTATTCAAACCTATGGATTGACCGAAGCTTCTCCGCGGGTGAGCATGATGGAACGGGGTGAGCGCTACTTATCCTGTGGATCACCCGTCAATGACGTTTCGATTCGTCTCGTTGACGAAGAAGAGAATGAGGTTGAAGGAGCAGCGATCGGAGAAATTTGGGTCAAGGGCCCGAATGTGATGCTCGGTTATTACAAAAACCCGGAGTTAACGAACGCTACCATTGTTGAGGGGTGGTTAAAGACAGGGGATCTGGGATATTGGAATGAATCAGGGTGTCTTATACTGACAGGCCGCAAGAAGAATATCATTATATCTGGCGGTATCAATATCTATCCGGAAGAAATCGAGGATTTTTTGTACGGCTTGAAAGAAGTGGAGGAGGTCATGGTTGTTGGTGTACACGATGATCTGTTAGGCGAGGTTCCCATCGCATTTCTGAAAGTTTTTAATGAATGCCTGATTGATATAGATGCACTGACACGACATTGCAAATTGCATTTGTCATCGTATAAAGTGCCTAGGCAATGGAGGATTATCGATAACATTCCAAAAACAAAAACAGGAAAACTGGACAGGGCAAGTACGAAGCACTTATTGCTAAATGAGATATACTGATTCGGAATCTTTAAGCCATTTAACCAAATAACCAGGGGTGAACGAAAGGTTGAAAAATTCAACTCAAACGTTAGGCAGAAAATTATTGCCGGTCAGTTATCCGATGATTACAACCTATACGCAACATGCTCATCTCTTGTCCATACTTACCCATTACGAGTGCGCTCACCCATGGATATTCAACAATTATATCCAATTATTCATTAACAAAGATTATAAACATCATTGGGGAGATTTTTATTTCCCTGTGACTTATGAGCTGCGGCCTTCGGATTCGTGCAAATGGATTACTACCCAAAAGATACATAGAGATACTGTAACAACTAAATGGGACTCTGTTATTCATTTTATTATAGAAAATATTAATGCGAATAACTATGTCCATACCATGATCAATTATTTCTACGTGCCCCTAAGCGATCGCTACAATAAACTTCAATTGCATCATGACATATTTGTATATGGCTATGATTTGGATAGAGAGATATTGTATGTTTCCGATTTTTTTAAGAACGGGGTATATAGTCAGGCTGAGATATCATTTAATGATTTCAATCTAGCGTTTGACATGAATCATCTAACAACGAATCATGATTATCTAAGAGAAATGGTTTATCTGTATACATTTAATAATCAATATCAGGATAAATTCAGTGCAGATACCCTAGTGAATTCGATAAGAAATTATTTCACTAACAAAACGCCGGAGTATTGGGAGATGTTCAACTATGGGGGCGACAGGCATAATCTTGACTTCGGCATGCAAATATACACAACTCTATTTAATTATGCGGAAGAGACATCCGAACATAAGGCTATGCTTGATATAAGACCCTTTCATTTACTTTATGATCATAAGAAGATCATGACGCTAAGACTCAAGTACTTGTACGATAATCGGCATTTGATTGAATTAAATCAAGAGCATATAGATGAATTCACAGCCATTGAACTTAAAGCAAAGATCCTTGTGAATCTAGCGATTAAATATAATTTGACAAGGGATACGAGTATTTCCGAAAACTTACAAACGCTGATTACGAATATAGAAAATGAAGAATCCATATTCCTTGAACGATGGCTGAAGAAGGTAGGCAGTTAGTAATGTTGCGGGAGCCAATGATGTTAATTGTGGATATCTCTTCTGCACTCGAATAGAATCCTTAACCCGAAGCCCGTGGTGAACAGGGCATATTCATGGAGGGAGTGATGCCGGGATTATAATCGTTGCGATACAGCGTATTGCGTAAGCCAAACCTTTGCTCTTGTCTTAAAGATTCCGTTTGCTGGCAGGCTATTGCCGTCTCAGCTTTCAACGATCCGCATTGCTTCAAGCGCTTTTTCCGGCACAACCACACCACAGAGAATCCAATCACCTCAAGAATCTCTCCTAGTATTTGACCCGATATCTTGTGAATCATGCATAGAACCATTCCTATTTCGTTTGGGAGCAACGCAACGCTCACCAACCTTACGTATGAACAGCCAGTTAATTTGAAGAATCTTCCGGAAGCCACCATCATGGACTTGGAACCGGCGATCAGTTTGCATAATGCACTCACTTGAACGATCCATTATCACTATATAAGTTTAACTATTCATTTACACGTGAACGAAGAGGACAGAAAAAACCTGAAAAAGCGGAGCGGTCGCTTAAAAGCTTTCTGCAAGAAAGCTGCATCGGAAGCATACGCTGTTCACCGGATTTTCCCTTTTAAAAAGGGAATCGAAAAAAATCTGGGGATAACAGCGATGGGAAGGTTGTTCTGTCATCGGAGTGGAATGTGTAAAATCTTTAGTTCAACTTATATAGGGTCAATATATCCATTAAACGGGAGGTACCTATGCAGGAACAAATCATAGCGATGATAAGCGAAGTCAAGGATGACGCCCAGCTGGAGAACAGCTTGAATGGGCATTCCAGCATCATGGAAGACGGGGGGATGGACTCTTTACAGCTAATTACTTTCTTATTGAAGGTGGAGGAGAACTTCGGCATTGAAATCGATTTTGAACAATTCGACTTCGATTGCATGGAATCGGTTACAATCTTCTGCAATTATATCTCGGAGCTGCAGAAGACGGCATCTGTATGAACGATAGAGGCAAGTCCGAGCTCATTATCGGGATGTTTGACGCGGAACGCTTCTGGCGCGACCCTAATCAAGCCAAACTGCCGTCGGTTCACGATCCTGAAATGGAGAATGTCGTGATGGCCATGGATGAGCTACTCTTCCCATTTTGCGGGGCGCAGGATAGGCTCATTACCCGTTATCGAATGAACGCTTCTCATAAAGCGTATTTGCATGAGATCGGATTCCAATTTCTGTCCAATTCAAGCGATCTTGAGAGTCCTGATGGAGGAAGCGCAGGCAGAACCGCCAATATATTCGACCTGCTCACCTCAACGGATCAAGTGGGTGACATTGATCCCGATTGGCTAAACGGCGCTCGGTTATCGCCCTTTGCGGTCATTCCGGGAGTGGACCGTGCTGCTGCGCGTTTCGGGCTGGAACAGGATTGTCCAGCTGTCGAGACGGTTCAGACGGTTAATTCTAAGCTGTATTCAACCGAATTGAACCGTCGCCTGGGGCTTCAGTGTGACAGCCAGACGGTCTATTCCCACGAAGAGTTGCTATCAAGCGGCTTGGCTCTGCTGAAACAAGGCCCCTTTCTGATCAAAGATGAGTTTGGGGTATCCGGGAAGGGGAATTTGCTAATCGAGTCGGAAGCGATTCTGCAACGGGTCACCTCTTATCTCGCCGATCAGTGCAGAAAGGGAAGAACGGTTCGGTTTATTATTGAGCCGTTCCTCCTCAAAGAGCTGGATTTCTCTTGCCAATTCCACATCGATCCGGACGGTGCGTACCGTCATGTCTCTGTGCAGCAAGTGGTCAATCACAAATTCGCTTACCAAGGCTCCTATACAGCCGATGACAGGCTGCTTCATAGGCTACACGAAGCGGAGTACTTTGATGTAATGAAGCTGGTAGCCCGCGAGCTTTATCAGTCGGGTTATCACGGCGACGTATGCGTCGATTCGATGCTACTAAGAGACGGCCGTATCGTTCCGATTGTTGAGGTCAACGCAAGAAAATCAATGAGTCTAATCAAGCATTATGTTGACCGGTATCTCGAGAAGCACGATACGGCCGGCAGCATGACACATGCGACCTTACAGTTTGCAGGGGATGTATCATTTGATCAATTGCTGGATTTGCTGGACCGCGAGGGTGTTCTATATAAGCCTGATCGAGGGTTTGGCATGCTACCGTTAAGCGCGAATACACTCTTTATTAACAAGGTCGTCAGCGAGTGCAAGGGAATCCGGAATAAGCAAGTGAAGGGCAGATTGTATTATTCGCTGATCGAGGGGACAGGGGATAACGAACGATTGTCCGCGAAACTTAAGGAGGTTCTGTTGTCGTTATCCTTCAAGATCGCCCCCTGATGCATTCCGAAGTGCTTGAAACCATGGATGGAGGAAGAGAGTTTATGGGGAAGCGTAAAGTAACGATTCTATGCTCGGGTTTCGGTCTGGGGTTCTATATTCCCGGCCTGTTAGCTGCAAGCGAGTTCGGGAAAAGGGATATCAAGGCGGAAGTGCTCGTGTTCGAAAGCTTTTTGGAGCACGACAAGAGGGAGCATATTGCAGATAGCAGGACGGCTTACCACAGTAATTTCGCACTTGCCAATATTTCGGCTCGAATGCCGATGGATATCCGCAATAGTATAGATTATGCCCAGGTTGAGCTATTGCTGGAGACCTGGAAAGCGGAAGAACGCTACGAATTCATATCGCTATCCGGACACTGGATCTATATTCTGGATTTGTATAGGGAGAAGATGTTGCCGAATCCGATTCATGTAGACCTGCTCTACGTCGATTCAGATCTGGCTCCGTCCTGGAAGAGCCTGAAGAAGTTTCATCCCCGGTATGACGAGCATTATTACAATGCTTGTCTCTATGACACCGATAAGATGGCAATTCGATACGAAATCCCGGTTCTTCCTGGTACGACACTGCCTTTCGAATCAAGGAAGCGGCGGCTTGTTGTTCATGGCGGCGGTTGGGGGATGGGCACTTATCAAAGTACAATTCCAGATCTTGCCATTCATAACTATGGGCTTGATATTGTAGCTTACGACTGGAAGGAAGCGAAGCCCGATCCCGATCACCGATATTGGATGAACGATCCGGAATGGTGTTCTTGGGTGAAGAGCGCGAACGGTCTGCACGAATTTCCGCCATACATTGAAATAGCAGGAGAAGATACGAATTCATATACCGCTGAGGCTGATCATCATTGGTTATTTGACGTCGCTTCTGAGGCGATGGCTATCGTAGCCAAGCCGGGAGCGGGCACATTGATCGACTCGCTTGCCTCCGAAACGCCTCTTATTCTTCTGGAGCCGTTCGGCAGTCATGAGCTTAGCAATCTGGAATTGTGGGAGTCGCTTGGATTTGGAATACGCTACGAGAAGTGGCGAGAGATGGATTTTTCTGTAGATATCCTTAAAGAGATGCATCAAGCGATCAAGAACAGACCCGGTGAACGGACGAACTATGTGGATCACTACTGCTCAAGGGTTGCGTTAACGAAGACGTAAGATATCAATGGCAGAAGGGGTAATGCAATGAGCTTAAGTAAATTGAGTGTTGCCAAGGATACGGTAAGCTATCCGAGATGGATCGTCTTGCAGCTGCTAGAGGAGTGCAATTTACGATGTAAGATGTGTTATGAATGGGGACTCGAAGGGCCTTACAAAAGCAAAAAAACATTAGCGCAGCTGGACCCGGAGCTGATCAAAAAGATCATTGTCGAGTGCAGCCCCGGCAAGCCATATTACGATTTCTTCGGCGGCGAGCCGCTGATGTACCCTTGGCTGAGCGATATTCTCGCCATGATCAATCATTATGGAAGCATAGCGGACTTCCCCACGAACGGCACACTGCTTGAGAAGCATGCCGAGATGTTAGTCGAGACTCCGCCTAATAAGATCTGGGTGTCGCTCGACGGCCCTGAGGAAATCAACGACAGGCAGAGGGGCAAAGGCGTATTCAAGAAAGTAATCAAAGGAATCGAGAAGCTCTATGAGCTCCGGCAAAGCAAAGGCAAGCAATTTCCGAAGATGGGTGTATCCTTTATCATCACACCCTTGACCTATATGTACGTCGAGGAATTTTTCTTTAAGCATATCGACTTGTCAATGTTGGACCATATCAGCATGGAAGTGCAGCTCTATGCCACGGAAGAGCAGTATGCCCAATATGTGGAGGTTCTTCGTGAGGAATTCGGCGTGCATGAAGCTCCGTATGCCAAGGGGATGGTCTGGAAAGACAATAGTTCGTTCAGCCAGATCGATATTCCCGAATTGACGAGACAGCTCAATAATGTTAAAGAGTATTGCTTGAAAAACAGTATCGATGTGATTACCTATCCGAAGACGATAGATGAACAGAACTTGCACAACTATTTCTCGGGACATTTCCATCAGATGGCGGATAAACGAAACCGTTGCTCTCTTCCATGGACTTATGCGGAGATTACGGCAAGAGGTGATGTTTCGCCCTGCCATGCTTTCTATGATTTGACCTTCGGCAACGTGAACGAAGAGAATTTGCTGGATATCTGGCGCAGTGACAATTACAAAGAGTATCGCGCGTATATGAAAAAAAATATGCTTCCGATTTGTACGGCTTGTTCAAGGTATTATATCTACTGATTCATGTGAATGACCTATTACGTTTAAGAAGGGTGTGTTGATATGAATCCGAAATCTGAGATTAAGCATTCCGCTAAGGATCTGCAAATATTGAAACGTACGATCAAGAATACGGTGGAAACCAAGCGGAACATGGAGAAAATAGCGGGTTACGCGACACCGTTGCCAGAGTCGGTCGGGATTAAACTGACGAACCAATGCAACTTGCGCTGCAAACATTGCTATCAATGGAATGACACCGGCTACCATCACTTCATGACACCGGAGCAGCAACGCGAACAGCTCGACTACGGGCTACTGGAGAAGCTGATCCTTGAGACGGAACCAGCCAAGTCGAGACTCTATATCTGGGGCGGCGAGCCGCTCGTATACAGCCATTTCGACCGTTTAGCCGATTTGCTTGAAGCCCATCCTCGTGAGACGACGATCTGTACGAACGCGGTGCTGATCGAGCGAAAGCTGGACGCCTTGCTGAGAATCTCCGACAACCTGGAGCTGCTCATTGCGCTTGATGGATTCGAAGAAGAGAATGATGCGCTTCGCGGCAAAGGGGTATTCAGCAAGGCGATAGATGCGATCCGGAAGCTGGTCGAGCTGCGCAAGGAAAACCGGTTCAAGGGCAAAATTACGATCCATACCGTCGTTAACGATGGTATGACTGACAAGCTTTACGATCTACTGGACTTTCTGGAGGGCGTCGGTGTAGATATGGTCATGGTCTGCTTCCCGTGGTACATCTCGGACGAATGCACGCAGGGAATGGACAATTACTTTGACGAGAAGTTCGACTTCCTTCCGGCGAGCGAGCACAAAGGCGAACGAAGCTGGCACGCCTTTAACTACAAGCTCAATCCGGAGCGTATCCCTGCTTTGATGAGCGAGTTGGATCGGGTGAATAATCGGGTCTGGAAAATGCGTTTACGCTACCAGCCGAATCTGGATCATGACCAGATTGAAGATTTCGTGCTCGGCAAAGAGGTGAAGGGTAAAGGCACGATGAACAAGAAGTGCCTGGCGCTCTCGAATCGGATGGACATTACGCCCGATGGAACAATTATCGCATGCAAATTTTTCAAGGAGTTCGAGATCGGCAAATTACATGATACGTCTGTACAGGAATTATGGCATAGCATGACCTACAGAAGGATAAGGGAAATGATGGATGAACGACTGACACCGGCTTGTTCCAAGTGCAGTGTCTTGCATTTGCACGGTGTATAACGATTCTAAATTCACATAAATGAGGTGCACAAGTGAGTATTATCCAGATGGAGGGGTTATCCAAAAGCTTCAAGTATTACGAGAAAGAACTGGGGCTCAAAAAATCGCTCAAAAATTTAGTGAGGCGGAAATCACTGATCAAAGAAGCGGTTAGCGAAATATCCCTTGTAATCGAGCAGGGTGAGATGGTCGGATTTTTAGGCCCGAACGGTTCTGGCAAAACAACTACGCTTAAGATGCTGTCCGGCATCTTGTATCCGACAAGCGGGCAAGCGAAGGTATTAGGCTATGTCCCTTGGGAACGAAAAAAAGAATTCAAGATGCAGTTCTCAATCGTGATGGGACAGAAATCACAGTTGTGGTGGGATTTACCGGCGAACGAATCGTTGTACCTGAACAAATGCATTTATGAGGTCGAGGATAAGCCCTACAACCTTGTTCTTGATGAGCTTACGGAGATGCTTGACGTTAAAGATCTGCTTAATATTCAGGTGCGGAGACTCTCGCTGGGGGAACGGATGAAGATGGAACTTATTGCGTCGCTCATCCACCGGCCTAAGGTGATTTTCCTGGATGAGCCTACAATCGGACTCGATCTGATCTCGCAGAAACGCATTCGGGAGTTTCTGAAAGATTATAACGAGCAGACGAAGGCAACGGTCATTCTGACAAGCCACTACATGGCGGATATTGAGGATCTATGCAAACGAGCGATTATCATCAATCAGGGGAGGATCGTATACGACGGCGATCTTCGGCGTGTGAACGAGCTGTTGCATGCCAAAAAGATTATCAAGCTGCAATTTACGGATGAAGTGCCGAGGCAAGCGCTAAGCGACTATGGCACGATTACTCAACATGACGGCATGAATGCCGTCATGGAAATTGACAAGCATGACCTCCAGCGGCTTTCCAAAATGATACTGGACCGGTTCCCGATCCTCGATTTCACAGTTGAAGATATACCTGTCGAGCGAGGCATCGAAAGCTTATATCAGAAAGATGGGGTCAGACATGAAAGCCTTGCAGAAATATAAAAGGACGTACATCCTTGCGCTTCAGAACGCGATGGAGTACCGGACCGATTTCCTGATGGGCATTATCAGCGGCGGCTTTATCATACTCGTCCAATGCTTTCTCTGGACAGCTGTGTTCCGCAGTTCGCCGCAAGAGATTATTAACGGCTATACGTATTCACAGATCATCATTTATTCCGTGTTGTCCGGCGTCGTCTCCAAGCTGGTTTCTGCCGGCTTCGAGGGGGAGATCGCGAATGACATCAAGACGGGCGGACTAAGCAAATTTATCGCTCAGCCCATTCATTATTTCAGCTATCGGATATGCAATTTCTTCGGTGAGAAAACGGTTCAGACCGGGGTCGTCCTTGTCTTATTCGTCATACTGATGACCGTGTTTACTCAGATTTGGGGGTTTCAGCTTAGAGTGGGACAGATCGTTATGTTCCTGGTTAGTATTTTGTTCGGAATGCTCATCAACTTCCTGCTTTTTTATTCGATTAGTGCGCTCGCGTTCATCATTACTGAGGTTTGGGGCGTGTATATCGCGTTCAATCAAGGCGTCTATCTGCTCAGCGGCGCCATCTTTCCGCTTAATATTTTCGGAGATACGTTTGCCACAATCTCCAGCTATTTACCGTTCCAGTATGTCGTATTCTTCCCGGTTAAGATCATCCTCGGGAGCTTGGAGGTTCATGAGATCGTGAGCGGGCTCCTCTTGCAGGCCGTTTGGGTAACGGTGCTTTTGGTCATTTCCAAGTTGGCTTGGGATTCCGGGATGAAGAAATATGTAGCCGTTGGAGGTTAGATCTGTGAGTATCCGCTTGAGTGAGATTCGGAAGCACGTACGTATGTTTTTTATTTTCGCAAAGAACAGTTTGGTCGGTTATATGGAATACAAAGCGAATTTCTACTCCGGTTTGATCATGGAGACCGTATTTCTGTTTTCCAAGCTGATCTATGTCATCTTCGTTTTCCAGCTGGGGATCGAAATTAATGGAATTTCTCCTGACCAGATGATGATCTTCACCGGGACCTATACGATTATGATCGCAATCTATACCGGATTGTTTATGGATAACTTTTATAGATTTTCCGGCCATATCCGCAACGGAACGCTGGACTTGTATATGACGAAGCCACTATCGCTGCAGTTCATGATTTCGTTCCGAAACGTTAACTACGCGTTTCCGATTCCGAACCTGATCGCCGGGATCACGATGATCGTAGTGGCTTGGCGGCGTCTTGGCATCGAGCCAAGTTTCATGCACGTGGCCGGATATATCGGCGTGATATTGAGCAGCACGATCGTGACCTACTCGGTGCTTCTGCTTCCGCAAATCCTTGCTTTCTGGACGGTGAAGTCCGGTTCGATCTTCGACATAATTGATAAGTGTTGGGATTTCAACAATATGCCAATGTACATATACCCCAAATGGCTACAGAGGATAGGGCTGTATGTCGTGCCTATCTTGTTTATTACCAACATGCCGTCGGTTTATTTGATCGACCGTTTGGACTTCTTCCTTGGGATATGGATTTTTGTAGCTCCTGTGATATCGCTTCTGGTCGTCAGGCTGTTCTGGAAGCTGGCCGTCAGACACTATGAGAGCGCCAGCAGTTAGAGAAATGCTAATAACAAATGGTTGAGAGGGTGAAGTGCATGAGCAAGATGGAGTACAAGAGCTTTTCGCCGCAGACAGAGACTACTGCCAAGAAGCGGCTGCACAACGGGATCGAAATCTATCAAAACAACGAAGGCGAGACCGAATTCCTCTATAACGAAATTTTTCAGAAGGAGATGTATTTCAAACACGGGATTACGCTCCCGGATCATGGCACGGTCATGGACGTCGGGGCAAATATCGGCATGTTCACCCTGTATGTCAGCAACAAGAGCAACTGTAGAGTATATGCCTTTGAGCCACTTCCCCCGACGTTTGAGCTCTTGAAAATGAATACGAGCTCGCTGCCTCGCGTAACAACAGTTAACGTCGGGCTTTCCAATGAAATCAAGGAAGCGGAGTTTGCCTATTTTCCTACGATGTCCACGGATTCTGTCCAGATCAGATACCGTGAGAACCACGATCAGGATCTCCGATACGGGTTAATCAACCATTACCGGGATCATTTCGACGACCCGCGCATGCTAAACCGGTTTGTGGATCAAATGATGTCGCCGAAGTTTCTGAATGAACAAATCCATCGATGCAAGTTAACTACGATCTCTGAAATGATCCGTTATTATGATATGAACGTCATTGATCTGCTCAAAATCGATGTGGAAAAAAGTGAGTTTGAGGCGCTGGAAGGCATAGAGCCGGAGGATTGGGGCAAAATCAGGCAAATTGTAATGGAGGTGCACGGACTGGACGGAGAACAGATCAGCAGGCTAGAGAACATTTTCCGAACCAACGGCTTCAATGTCGTGATCGATTACTACGAAGATTTGAATATCCCCAATTACTTCAATGTGTACGCGATGAATCAAATGCATATATCGGCAGGGTGATAGTCATGATACAGCATCTGCATGCAAAGTTGGTATGCTCCAGCTGTAAGGGTGTGCTTGCCCAGTCGGAGGCGTTGCTTCAATGCTGCAACTGCGATGCGGTATATACGATCGATGATCGTTATATATCGATGCTCGACCGGCGTGAGCAGGTTACCTATCCTTCCGAATGGAACCGGAAGGAGGCTGAAATTCGGGATTATAGCGAGATTTCCAACTCCCTTGCGCTGTCCGGTATAGGCCGATTCGCCACCTTCTTAAATTATGGTTACGTCCCGGATGGGAGTGAGCAACATGCGGTAATCGAGCCCGATGATGCATGGAATAGAAACTCATTCAAGCTGCTGCTTGAGACAGTGGGCAGGACGGAGATTCGGGGGCGGCAGGTAATCGACATCGGATGCGGCAGGGGAGGAAACATAGCAGCTCTGTCTAAATATTTCAAGCCGCTGTATATTGTCGGTCTCGACATCTGCCCGGCGAATATTACCTATTGCAATGCCAAATCCCGAGGGGGGGAATCGTTCTATCTCGTCGGCGATGCGGAGAATATCCCGTTTGCAGACGAGAGCTTCGATGTGGTCTTAAATATAGAATCTGCACATGCCTATCCGAATCGATCACGATTCTATGAAGAGGTGTACCGGATCATGAGAGGTGGCGGCGTATTTCTGTATACGGAGCTGATGCTGGGAGATCAGGTGGCGCATAACGTCAGGCTGTTAGAGGAAGCAGGCCTGTCTGTAATCCGCAATCAGGATGTGACTTCGAATGTTCTTCTATCATGTGATGAGAGTGCGAAGCAGCGTACTGGCACACAAGGGATTGCGAGCAACGCCAAAGCGAGCACGAATATTGGAGATATTAATGATTTCATCGCATTGCCCGGCTCGAAGAAATATGAAGAGATGAAGGCTGGAACGCGGGAATACCGTATGATGAACCTTGTTAAGAGGGAATAAAGCCGTAATATCAACAATAATTTTGGGCGTGTCTGAAAACTCTGAAGGCGGCAGATTTTGCTGAATTTTCGTTCCAAGCCAGGAAGTTTTCCGCAGGCGTGCCGGGGCACGTCAAGGGAAAGTGACGTAGCAGGGGGCGAAAAGGCGGTAAAAGATGCACTTCAGTAGGTTTCAAGACACGTCCTAGTATAGGAGAAATATTGTATGGAAGAAATGATTTCCCTGGACACCTTCCAGCCCTTCGACGGCATGACAAAAATGTTTCCGCATCATAATTTTCCTTATTTTAATTGCGGCTACAATTTGTGGTTAACGCTAGCCAGATATTTCAAAAAAGATGAGTTGCCGATTTTGAATAATGTCATTAGTATTTATAGATTTAATGAACAAAAAATACAAACAAGTGGATATTTCAAGTTAGAAGTGTTGGATCTTGAGGAGGGAGATCAGATCCTTGAGGAAATGGGGATCTCTATTCGTAAAAAATCTCCTGCACTAGATACGTTACAAGATGAGATCATAAGCTCTATTTCTAGTGGTCATCCGATTTCCATATTTATTGATTTATTTTATCAACGCGGGAGAGACTTTTATTATAATAAAAAACATGGACTGCACCCTGTTTTTGTCTATGGCTTCAATGTTATGAACGAGGAAATATATACGGTTGATGATATTACGGAATATAGACAATATTCTCTGCCATTTTCAGAATTTAAATCGTCATGCATGACTTCGGAACACGTAAAGATGCCAGACTACTTTTGGGAATATGCGCTAGTGCCCCCCGGTAATCATGAGATCTTGGACAATAAGAAGTCAGCAGACACAACCATCAATACATTCGTAGAAAATATGTGCAGGTATCAAAATGAAATAACGAAAAGTTTGAATAATATACTGTTGCTCGCAGAAAATTATGAGCTCATTATAAAAAATGAAACGATTATAGAAACACTGAGCAGTACGATCTATAGAAAATGTTCTGAGAAATACAGGTTAAATACTCTCTATAAGTACAACATTGATCATATCCATGCAAAACATACGCTTGACCCGTTATTGGACCAAATTATTCATGACTGGAAGACAGTAAGGATCTATTCGAATAAAGCCATCATGTCCCAAAAGTTCACTGGGGAAATCATAGATAAGTGCATTGGTTTATTTACAAAAATCTATACGAATGAAGTGCGTTTTTATAATCAATTTTTTTTAATGTTAAAGGCTTTCAGGTAGGGTGAAATCACATCTAATATTGCTAGAAATGAGCCGCATGTACCTGATTAAATAGTTGCCTAGCCCGAAGCTTCTAGCGTTCGGGCCATTGTTATTTTTACTAAAATAATATGTTTAGCGCAAAGCATCGGTTGTGGCTTCTGTTCGTCGGATGGATCAGTTGTCAATAACGGATGTCGTTAAGTGTTTTCAAGAGTTGCAGTAAGACGGGGTAAAGATATCCCTAACTTTTTGGCTTCTTTCACAACTTCAATTACTGAAAAACCTGCTTTGGTATTGTTGTATTCAATGGAAAGTCGTGCTAAGCTGCCCTTTGCAAAGATAACCTTGTTAAAAAGCATACTGAGAAGTGGTGGTGGAATTTTAGTCAGCAGTAGAGAAATCATATCAATCTGTGCACCTCTTGCTCTAAGTACAGGTGCAATTTCCCTCATATTTTTTCCTACATTGGCGAATGAGTCACGATGATTCAAGAGTGCTGGAAAACTTCCCCGTCTCAACACTTCGGCTTCCATAGCAGCATTCATGGCAAAGTGATTCCATAGCCAATTTTGCATATCCTTTATCCAACTAATTTTAAAATGGGCACTTTCAAATAGTTCCTTGACCATGTTGTTTATTTGTTCCGTCCCTGCCCGTGGTTTTTCAAGAAATATCATTTTAAAAAAGCCACCTCTAAGCCTATTGTCCGTGATGCCGCCTCCTGCTCCTGGGAAGCCAAAGACAACATTGTTCATAACCAAGGGTGAGATGGCTGATTTCAAATCTTGCCAAATATTATTGAATATGAGGACAGGGGTGTTTCCTGTAACAGTCGACAGTAATTGTGCTACCTCTGGAAGTTGTTCCGTATTGACACTTACAATAATGAGATCATAATTTGGACGTATCTCCTCATGAAGTTGAACGTTCCAGCTTTCCTTTATGAACTGTTTTCCCCTTCGTGCGTCCCACATTTCAAGCTCAATATAGCCTCCGAAGGTTGCTTTTCTCCCTTTCCTAACATAGAACTCGACGGTATGCCCTGCCTTTTCCAAAGCCCAAGCATATTGGGTGGATATTAAACCTCTACCAAAGAATAAAATTCTCATATTGCCTCCCTAAAAATATATTTTAGCTCTTGTTGATGATCCAACAACGTGTTGTATAATGTTATTGTATGGATTCATTATATGGTCATCAACCATCAGATTTTTAATATCTGTCGTATCATGGGTTGAACAGATTGAACAGAAAATGGAGGGAAATCATGCATAAGCAACCTGAAATTACGGACAAAACAAGGCAGACGTTTGTAAATGTATTCTGCGATTTATATAGCCGGAAACCAATCGAAAAAATATCCATTCAAGAGATCGCTAACCAATCAGGATATAACCGCAGTACATTTTATCAATACTTTACAGATATCTACGATTTGTTGGACTGGGTTGAAGAACGTATTTTGAACTCCATTAACGAGGAAATGGCAGGCAGAGAGTTCTCTACACATACTTTCCAAGATGCACTTCAGTGCTTGGAAAATGCAGAGGACATTGCAATTCTGAAAGCTCTCTTGGGCGACTATGGCTCTGTTCATTTTGTGGAACGGCTAAAAAGGGAAATTCCCTTTGAACAATTGATTGTGGATTTTCCATCCGATGATGCTTTAGCGCCATATATCATTGAGTTTTACATATCAACATTAATATCTATGTTTCGCCTTTGGATACGAAACGGCAAAGATCTGTCGTCAGAAGAGTTGGTCGGACTGATTGATAGCTTATTTACAAAGGGGATAACGCCATATCACATTTTTGGATCGGTCAATCCGCGGAGCAAAATTTGAGCAAAGGGGGAACACGCTACTTTTTGACATAATACGATAATATAATTACAAGTTCTCGGTCCATGATGGTAGTATATACTTAATTCAATTCGTTGAAGGAGGGAGTCTATATAGAGAGTCGCAATTCACCATTTCGCTCTGACTGTTGCAAAAAATGAATATGGTATGGTAATTGCGTTGTACATTTTTACGATAAGCTAAACTAAAGGGTGGCGCACATTGAATGAAGGCTAAAATTCTATACTTTTTATTATTAGTTTCTGTAGGAGTAAGTGTTTCGCTGTATGTATTAACGAATTATGATTTGGTTGAAAAGGGAAGTGTAAGTAGTAACTCAGATTCACTAGAATTACCAGCAAGTGAACATGTTATAGAAGAAGAGAATACATATGGATCAGATGCAACAAACGAAATAGTTGACAAGAAACCCGAAACAGAACCAGCTGATACCGAATACATCTATTATTTAACAGATGATAAAATCATTGAGGCGATCAATGACGGAAAAGAAACGGATGAGGTGTTTCGTGAGAGTTTTAAATTACCTTTATTATCATCGACCAGCAAGGATAGTACGTTTGAATACATGGATGTTTTTATCAACACACCGTACAGATTGGTGACAGCACACTCATATAATCAATATATGTTGTACGATAAGACGGCATCTATTGATGATGTTATGAGCTTGATCAACTATAATTCTATTTCATTTGCTGCTTATGTGCAGAGAGGAACGGCTAGGATGCTAGCTACCGAATTGATACAGGACGGAACAGTCATTGAATCATATAAGATTAATAATACGGTGAAAGGAGATATGAAGATGATCTATTTTTCCGTAGATGCTATCGATTTCCGGGAACCCGCTATTCTGAAAATATTCGAAAAAAGCAACCCTTCAAACTATTCTGAATATCAGATTTCTTTTGAGGACCATGTTAAATAGAGCTTTATTGGAATAGTGAATGTAGAGTAGGTGGCGATGCTGGTAAGAAAAGGAGCTACCGATATGAACAGATTTCATTGCCCTTGTTGTGGCTATCCCACACTGGAGGAAAGACAAGGTTGGGAGATATGTTGTTTATGTGACTGGGAAGACGATGGGCAAGATGATCCGCATGCAGATGAAGTTTGGGGCGGACCCAATCAAGACTATTCACTTGCGGAGGCTCGTGAGAACTTCAAAAAACACTACATCATGTATAGAGATAAACAAACCATTTTAAAACAAACGGATAAAGAAGTTCAAACAAAGAAAAGATTAATTCATGCATTTGAAAAGCTTAGAAGCGCAGATAATAAATCTGCACAACAAATATGGCAGGAAATCGATTCCTTCGAAAAGGAACTGGATGATATTGTTCACGAAAGAGTAGAACGTTACAGCAACAACATAGAGAAGAATCAAGAGATTATAAACCGAATCAACTCCGAAAACCCTGACACAATCGTAAATGGCTTGTTATCTCTAGCATTAAATGCGGATGATGGAGAGTTCGTACAAGAACTGATGGTGCCATATACTCGGCATAAAAATGAAAATATAAGAGGAATAGCCATTCTTTGTTTTGGCCATATCGCAAGAATACATGGGGCAGTGAATAAACAGTTGATTATTCCACTTATCCATGATGCATTAAGAGATGAGAGTTCATTGGTTAGAGGACATGCTGATTCAGCATTGGATGATATAAATATGTTTTGCAGGTAAGTAACTTGGAAATCGTAGAGAGGGGCGCTGAACCCCTCTTTGTTTCTATTATCGCGCTTGTTATATCTATTCTTGAAAAATCATTTTTGTGATATCATTTCTAATCCGTTCCACATTGGTCGTTGATAAATTGTTCAACATGATGATTGTAATCCTGTCATCGACATAACGGATGATCTCATTTTTGAATCCAACAATACCGCCGCCATGATAGACTCTTCTCCGATTCTTACCTTCATCTACAAACCAACCATAACCGTACCCAAAGCCATGGGGAGTGAATATTTTTTTGAGGCTTTCCTTTGTGACTAATCTCTCTGTATACAATGACTGGTCCCAATTAAATAGATCTTCTGTTGTAGAATAAAGATTTCCACCACCAATGGGAAAACTCATATCAATATACGCCGCATTAACGATATCATTATCGTATTCATAGCCCTGCGCCCTGTTAGGTATAATTTTCCCATGGTTATCGCAGCCTGAATTTTTCATTCCCAAGGGTGAAAAGATGTGTTTACTTAAAAATTGTTCATAAGTAAATCCTGTAATCTTTTCTATAATGTACGCCAGTAAAATATAACCTGAATTACTATACTGGAAAGTAGAATTTGGAACAAATTCAGGTTGTAAATCCGTGATCAAATGAACTATTTTCTCGGTTGTCGTGGGTTGCTTCATTAATTCTTTAATATTAGGGAGTTGTGTGATGTTGGGAATCCCAGATGAATGTGTTAATAAATGATGCAATTGAATCTGAGCACCGTATTTATACGAGGGTATGAACTTGGAGACCTGATCCAACACGCTTAATTCACCTTGCTCTTGAAGTATCATGATAGCCATTGCTGTAAACTGTTTAGTTATTGATCCAATCCTGAACTTTGTCTCAGTTGTATTCTTCACTTGGTGCTCTCGATTGGCATAGTTATATGCACGATTAAACCATATTTTATTATCCTTGGAGATCAATACACTTCCACTGTATTCTTCGTTCTTTTCCAAAGATATAAAGAAATCATGAATTTGGCTTTCTAGAGTTCGCAATGATTCATCCTCCAAGTTCCCAATTTGTATCTTTGATCATATAGTCATTTATTGGAAAAAACAAGTCTTATCGTTTTTTCACCAGTGTGGTAAAATAGAACGAGGAGGTCTGTAAAAACCTCCGACTAATAATTGAGATATAATGACGGAATAGTCAGAGACGAGCACTGGAGAATATCTCTTTCTGGCCCTTTAATCGTTATCATATACATTCAATAATAATATACTTACAATGTATTGATTATTACTCACCCATTGACTATATATCCCTCCATTTTCCTCAACAATTCTCGTGATATTTTTAATTCCTATGCCTTCTTTTAGTCTTTTTTTACGAGTTCTAATCTCGTTTAAGTCAAATACATTCGAAATTTCAATTAGTAAGTTTTTATTGAATTGTTTAATGATAAGGGAGATTTTTCTCTCATTTGGGTCATCTAGACGTAAGACTGCACTTAAAGAGTTATCTATTAAATTTCCCAGAACTATTGCAAGAATATCGTTATCTAATTCAATCTTTTCAGGAAAAAAAGATTCAATATTCAAAGATACTCCGTTCTCTTGAGCCACAGTCTTTTTTTGATTAAGTAGATAATTTAGTACATAGTTGTTAGTATAAAAATTGTTGATATAATGAAGCTTATTTACTGATTCCTGAATATATTTTTCAGCTCCGCTAATATCTCCTTGGCCTAACATCCCCGATAGAACGATGTATTGATTTTTCAAGTCATGCTTGATTGAATATAACCTAGACTGTGAATGTTGAAGTTGTTTAAAAAAGTTTAATTCTGATTCATAAAAATGTTTTTCTGCTCTCGTTTTCTCAAGTTTTTCGAAGGTGCTTCCAAGGGTAAAATATAAGTATAGTATGCATATATTTATAATAATGAATAAAATGCTTCCATTAACATGATATTCCTCTTTCAGGTTTGCTACAGATGTTCCTAGGATCAGTAACGATATTAATGGTGTCAATATTAAGGTCATCAACAATGCGATATTTAATATTTTTCTTAAATTGTTTTGCTGTAAGTAAATGATCCTATAAATAGAAATGGATATTAGTTTCAAAATTACTGAAGAGAAAACCATTGAAAATACGAGAATGAAATTAAATTCAAATATTCCTGATAGTGACATTTTCCTTAAAAAAAAGAGAGGTAAAGAGTCACATAGTGAAAAAGTTAAAACTAGAAAAGTTAACTGAATAAATTTTTTCTTTGTTTCAAAATTATGTTTCTTAATAATGAATAATAATATAATAGCGGACATAAGATTCACCAATAAAAATGAATTATGAAAAGAGAATAAGCATAATAAGATCATCGAATAAAAAAAGAAACATAATAATAGTTTCGTCATGATTTTTTTTGAAAAAATGGTTTTGCTAGACAACCAATAATTAGTCAAAAATAAATTAATAAAAAAGTTAAATAAAATTGTAGTAGTATCGTTCATTACATAAGTTCTCTTATTTTCATCAAAATTTGCTTTTTAGCGCTATCAATAAATTTACGACTCATGGGTATTTCGACAGTTCTCGTATCATCTAAGTTAGCAGTAATTGAATTACTGCTAACTTTTTTTATATGTCTGGCATTCACAATATAAGAAGTATGAACTTGTACAAAATGATCATTGATTTTAGACAAAAGTGCATTGGTTTGAAGAAGTGTTTCATAAGTATCAGAAGCGGTATGAATCAGAACCCTTCTTTTGTTTTTCTCGAAGTATATGATCTCGCTGTGAGATAGACTATAGAAAATTTTATTGAATGTGAAAGTGAATTTTGAATCGTCTATGTTTAAATAATTTATAGTTCGATTTAAAGCAGGATATAATTTGTCTTTTGTTACAGGTTTTAAAATATAATCGAAAGTGTTAACTTTAAAGGCTCTCTCCATATACTCATTGAAACTTGTTACAAAAATAATTGGACAAGTGAGATTATTTTCTCTAATGGCCTCTGCGATTTCAATTCCAGATATATTGCCAAACTCAATATCCAAAATAAACAAATCATATGTATTCGATTTGAGGAACTCAATTAATCTAAAAGGATTATTAAATACATCTATTTCAAATAATGAAGAATCATATTCTAAAATCAAGTTTTCAATTACTTCTGCGAGAACTGGAACATCATCACATACTGCAACTTTTAACAACGTTAATACACTCCTTCAATAATGTGAACTGCAAGAGATTAATTTGGGAATATACAAACTACCATCAAAAATTTCATGTAAATCTTCTGAAAAGTTAGCTTTCAAGTCTCATTGGATAAATTCGATTCTATTATGTTTGATTGGAGTCAAACTGTAAATTAGGATTTTTTTTCCTTGGTAAAATTATTACACTACAATTGAATAAGTGTCAATTATTACATGTATATTGCATATTGTTACATTGATTATAAATTTTTTAATAAATAGTATACTATGAAATTACAAATAGATTATTTACTTTCTGTTTGTAAATGTATGTAACAAAAAAATATGATAATAAGGAGGTGGAAATCAATGAAAAATGTTTACTCCAAACCAACAATCGAGAAAGTAGCTGGTTTTAAAGAGTCTACTAAAGGTTTTTTTGCCGGTAAGTGGACAGATGTTTTTGGCGGTAAGGCTATCGTACGCATTGAGTTCTAAGATGGAATAAATACTTAATCTAGATTTTTTAAAAAGTGGTCATTGGACAATGAGAGAACGTCCAGTGACCATTATTTATGATAATAAAAATTAAATGAGAGGGTGGACTACTATTAGCATGTTGTTAAATGATATGGAAAAATTAAGCTCTGGTGGACTGCTTTATCAATTACATATAAAAAAAAAATGTGATGTTATGATTGTTTCTCACCAAAAGTATGTTAAGTACACTGATGGAGATATGGAAATTTATTGTATGTCTACTGAATACTCTAATTTTTCTGATTATGTTAAAACACATGAAATTACCCAATTGGCATTGATGATACAAAAAAAAATTACTGAGGGTATTTTTGTTCTGGTTAATAGTCAGGAAATAATTATAGGGGGTGCTTTGTTTGATACCTCTCTATGTTGGAGTAAATTAGATGGCACGATGGTTGTTAGTGATTCGGCCTGGAATATAGCACAATATTTTAATTTAGATATTTCAAAAGCAGCAGTTGCATTAAATCTGATAAGTAGTTTGCCTTATTATCCTTTCCAAAATGTACCCATGTGGGAAAATATAGAAAAAGTACAACCGTTTTGTGTTTTGAAAAATGGAAAAAATCAAACTTTCGAAGAAGTTAAAATTTGGGATGCACCTGGTTTGAACCATGACATGGATCTGACATTGAAAAATATAAGAGAGGGCTTTCTTGAGGTTATAAGAAGCAGTAATCGTTATGCCAATGTATCAGCGGATCTCTCTGGAGGTGTTGATTCGGCATCGGTTGCTTACCTTCTAAAGTTTTGTGATACAGATGTCAAGTTATACCACACAAAAACAGATAATAATTGGAATAGTGACTCTAAATGGGCTGCTTCGTTTGCAGAGGATATGAATACACCTCTAAACACGCTCTCATCTTTAAGCGAGTCTGGTAAGAGATATGATAGCAATACACCATACTCAGGATCAAAATTACCCGACCACCCAATTTTTTGGGCAGATACAGAGGGATATGTTGAAAAGATCGTTAGTTTAAACGAAAATCCCGGGAATTCAATTCATTTTACTGGTCTTGGTGGTGATGAATTGTTTACACCTATGCCAGCTTATGCCTGGACCCTAGTAAGGCAAAATAAATTAAGGAGTTTATCACTTGGCTTTAGATACTGCTTAATTTCAAGGATATCTTTTTTAAAGGGTATGTCTGATCTCATGAACAATATGCCTTTTAAGGAAGCAATAAAATCAGAAATAGGAATCCGATTTGGATACAATAGATCAAACAAAAAGGAATCGGCGTTGGATTGGTCCGGAAAAATAAATGTTCCAGCATGGATTAACAAAGACAGTCTTTCTTTGAGTTATAAAGCGGCAGTAAATGCTGTAGATAAAATTTCTGGAGGTCTTGATTCTGACCGTTCTAAACATCAAGCACTAGAGTCACTGCTGTTTCAAACACGTGTAATTGGTCAACTTAACCTGATTTACGGGGAAGAATACAAATGGAAATCTCCATTTTTAGATACAAAAATCATTGAATCTGCACTATCGATACCTATGCAGCATCACTTAAAGTCAGGGATAACTAAACCCATGCTTCATGAGGCTACAATGGGGATTGTTCCCCGTGAAGTTTTCACTCGAGGCTTTAAAGGAGATTATTCAACAGCTTTATATAGGGGCTATAAAGAGGCAGCGAATGCAATTATTTCTATCGTTAAAGATCTTAATGTTGTCAAACTAGGGGTTGTTGATCCAGACATACTGGTCTCTGAGTTATCTATGCCATCTGCTTTACACAACCGAATTATTGATTTTGAGAGACTATGCGCTGTGGAACGATGGCTCAAGAATACAATTGATTTCAACAAAAAAAAAGCAAAGGTGGTTAAGTTGTGAGAAAAAGAGGAATAAATGTTAAAATTATTGAACAAGAGAACGGGGCTATGGTTTTTGATAAAAGTATAGGGGTGTATTTTCAAGTAAATCATGTGGGAAAACTTTTATTAGAAGGATTAATTGATGGGAAATCGAGAAATGAATTAGTGGAAAAATTGGAAGAAACTTTCGCTCTAGAGAAACCTAATGCAGAGAATGATGTGGATGAATTTCTTTCTATGCTAAGAGAGGCGGGAATAGTGTAATGGACGTAGCACTTTTTTCAGAGAAACCAAAAAAAGTGTCAATGAAAATGAGACTCCTTGCCCTACTAGCAATTCTGATATCAGTGCCGTTGAATTGGCTTAGTCCAAATAGAATCGAAAAGATATTTTCTCGTATAACAAAAAATAAACCATCAGCTTCAGAGAAAGAAGTTTTAGAAATCCGTGATGCAGTATGTACAGTAAGCAGAAGGTGTAGAAGTCAAGAGGGGTGTCTGAGGCGTTCTATTGCTGTTGTAGTGGCAGCGTGGTTAAAGAGAAGTTCTGCAAGTTGGAATACAGGATTCGCTTTAGAACCTTTTAGGGCTCATGCATGGGTTGAAGTAAAGGGTAAACCTATTGGTGAGCCGGATGAAATTAGCTTGTATACTAAGGTTATTAGTGTGGCAGCTCATAGTGAGGAGATGCCTAAAAAAGAAATAAAGTCAGCACCTGAAAAAGTCCAAGAAGAGAAGGGGAAATCAGAGCATCGAAAATCAAATTTGAGAGAATTACTTGCTTTAGCTAATGGTTATAAATTAGAACTGTTCCTAGTAGTCATACTAGGTATTATTTGTGCATGTCTAACACTTTTGCAACCTAACCTAGTGGCAGATTTAGTTCAGCAATACAGTTCGGGTTTTGTAGTGAATTCAACTCTAATTCTTCTTGTGATTGTATTAGCAGCTTCCATGATTCTTACTACTATACAATATTATTTGTTGCAGAAGATCGGAGAAGGCGTTGTTTTTGAAGCACGGAGTAGTGTAATAAGTCATTTGTTAAAACTTCCGATAATTGAATATGATAAAAGAAGTGTAGGAGATTTAATAAGCAGAGTAAGCGGTGATACGTCTAGACTAAGAATGGCGCTGATTCAAGGGACAATTGCTTTCACTAGCGGTTCCTTTATTGTAGTTGGTGCTGCAATTGGTCTGGCGCTAAAGGATTTGGTTTTATTTTTAACTGCTTTATTTTGCATATCTTTAGCTTTTATTGGGATTTTTATGATGAGTAACCTTATACAAAAGTCTAGCTTCCGTGTACAACAAGAACTTGGGAAACTTAGCGGTATGATCGAGCGTGATTTACACGCAATCAGAACTATTCGTTCTACGAATGCTACTTTAGCTGAAGAAAATAAGATTAAACTACAGGCAGATTATTTAAGAAACTTAGGAATTCGTTTAGCAAAAATACAGTCATTTATGACACCTATTTCAAATATGAGCTTACAGATATGCGGTTTGATCGTCCTAGGTTTTGGCGGGTACCGTGTTTCTATAGGATCCATGTCTCTTGCAGATTTGATTGCTTTTGCTCTGCTACTTTTTATAATGATAGGACCATTGACTCAAATATTTGGAGCTTTTTCCGGGGTTGGAGAATCACTCGGAGCTTTTGCTAGAATTAAAGAATTGTTAGATCTTGATTTGGAAACATCTAAAGATGATAATCCTGCAAAAACATCCTATCCCAACTCTTCTAACGAAGATGGAATGGTTGTTTTTCATAAAGTTAATTTCGGGTATAACAAGTTAGATTTTGGAACGGATATAATCTCCCAAAATGATAATCTCATACTTAGAGAGATAGATCTGCATGCAGAGTTTGGAAAGCGAACGGCCATTGTTGGATCTTCGGGTGCAGGGAAAAGCACTATCTTACAATTAATAGAAAGATTTTATGATCCAGATAGTGGACATATTTATGTGAACGGAAAAGATTACCGAAGTTACTCTCGTGAAGATCTTCGGAAACTTATCACATATGTGGAACAGAATGCTCCTATTATTGCAGGAAGCTTACGAGAAAACCTTTTGTTAGGAAACCCTACCGTAACTGAAGAAAAATGTTATAATGTTTTAAAAGAGGTAAATCTTAGCTACCTGATAGAGCGATCTCCTGAAAAGTTAGATATGATTATTGGAGAATCGGGCACGACTTTATCAGGAGGGGAGCGCCAACGATTAGCTATGGCTCGATCTCTACTATCTGATGCGAAAATTGTTCTTTTAGACGAATTAACATCCAATTTAGACAGTTTAAATGAAATTGGAATGAAGAAGGCGATCGACAAAATGAGAGAGAATAAAACAGTTATTGTTGTTGCACATCGTCTATCGACAATAGTTGATTCCGATATGATATATGTTTTGGAACATGGAAGAATTATCGGGTCAGGTAGCCATAACGAGTTGTTGGAGAGAGTTCCCTTATATAGAAAATTAGCTAAAGAGCAATTCCTTGACAAAGTTATTTAAATATATGGTGATTGGAGAGTGATTACTGAGAATTCTATTTAAGAATAACTTGAAATAGGATGCTATAAATTTTCGCTCTTTTTTTTTTACTTGCAACTGGAATTCTATTCTAAGGAGGCATTATATTGGTGAATAAAGAAAATAAAATTTTAATATCAAAATTATATAAGAAACATGGAGAGAGACAAATACTGAATAATGTGTCTTTTGAAGCGAAGGAAGGAAGAATCACAGCTTTTCTAGGACCAAATGGTGCAGGAAAAAGTTCAACACTTCGTATTTTGTTAGGACTTGATAATTCAACTGGATCAGCAACTTTTGGAGGACAAAAGTATGCAGCATACGATACTCCTTTGAAAGTTGTAGGAGCAGCTTTTGACGGGGTGGGTGGAGCTCCTTCTAGAAAGGTGAGAACTCATCTGAAAATTATAGCACAAAGCAATAACATTCCTAAGGACCGTATATCAGAGGTATTGGACATCGTTGGCTTATCAGATAAAGGTAATGCTAAATTAGGAACTTTATCACTAGGTGAAGGACAACGACTTGGTCTTGCAGCTGCACTTTTAGGAGACCCACAGTATCTTGTCCTAGACGAACCAACTAATGGACTGGATCCAACGGGGATTCGTTGGTTTAGAAAATTTATCCGCCAACAATCAGATATGGGAAAAACGGTGTTGTTGTCTTCACATATTCTTTCTGAAGTGGAGGCTGTGGCGGACGATGTAGTCATTATTAATCATGGGAAAATCATAACTACTGGTGAGATCAAGGATGTTATGAAGGACTTGGAATCATTGGAAGATGTATTTTTTTCTCTTACTGAGGGTGGGGTATAGTATGAACTCTTTTCTTAGAAGCGTAAGATTTGAACTAAATAAGATTATTTCCATGAGATTGTGGTGGATTATTTGTGTAATCGCACTTGGATTTCAACCATTAAGTGCATTAATAGCAGCGAGAAGCTATCTTAAAATTGGTTTAGATGCCACGCCAGAGACTCAACCAGGTCTAGTAAGTGCCTTACCCTCTTTGGATTATTTAGGTTTTGAATTAGCTCCTTTTGGTGTATTGCTTATGATTGTATTTGGGGGTGTGATTGGAGGGAGTGAATATCTACATCATCAACTACGTACAACATTACTTTGTCAGAGTAGTCGGGTTAAGGTGTTTGGTGCGAAAGTACTTGCAGTGGCAGTCTGTGCTCTATTTATTTCGAGTATAGCCGTTTATTTAACGATCTCTGTAATGCATCTCACCTTAGGTGATCAGGGGCTGCATCCCATTTTTTTGAGTCCGATAGCATGGCAGTATATCGGTTATGTTGTTCTAGATTGGATTTTACTTACTATACTTTCTTTTGGATTAGGCATGGTCTTTAAAAATGCTATAGTACCCTTAGCTTTTTTGATCCCGCAAGTCTACAATTTAGGTCTATACTTAGCCCAAAAATGGGAATGGGGGATATATCTTCCTGTGGCAGCGGGTAATCTTCTCTTTGCATCACCAACAGATCCTTTTGAGCATGATCCTTTAAAAGGGGTTGTTATACTTCTGTTATGGGTGATTGTAGCTTTATCTACTTCTTATTACACTTTTATTCGTAGTGATGTAGGGGGGAAATATTGATGTATGCTGCGTTACATAGTGAACAGACCAAATTTTTTTCATTTGGATGGTGTATTTTAGGTATATTTGGAGCGGTTGTTGTCCCTCTTTGCTATCTACTAACACTAAATGTACCCAAGACTGGGGGAGAGAAAGAAATTCTCTCTCTTTGTTTGCAAGCCCTCTATTTAGGTCACCCAGGTGTTATTTTTGCTAGTGCAGCCTATTTTGGCCAAGAATATTCGAATTCTGCGTTAAGAACAACACTTCTTACACAACCATCTAGGCTAAAAATAGTATGTGTTAAATTTCTAAATAACGTGTTAATTATAGTAATCACAGGAGTAGTTACCAGTGTAATTTGCTTATTTGTTCTTTACATTCAACATGATATGAAACTGTCTTCTGTCTATGAATTGATGATAACTGGAAGTTTGTCTGTGAGTATAATTAGTTGGGTTCAGATTGCTTTAATTACTTCAGCCATATCTGTAATTACAAAATCACTTATAGTGCCTCTTGCTATAATGCTCCCTCTTATGTTGGGGCTTAGTCACATGTTTTTTTCAATTAGTCAATCAGCAAAATTTTTACCGACGCTTGCTACAATGAATTTTTTCTCTATACCTGAGTCTAGTGTTTTTCTAGATAAATGGTCGGGATTGGGGATTCAATTTTGTTGGGTATTACTCATGGTAGTAATTGCTACTTTACTATTCTCACAACGTAGTATTCGTTAATTATACCAAAGTAGCGTATAAATCAATGTATCCAATATGTTACTGGAGCAGTCCAAACGAGGGGTAGGAGTTCTTTCCTACCCTTATTTGCTATACCCGCAACCCCAACAACAATCTATACTCCATTCGACGTTCCTTTAGATAATCTTACTACAAAAATATTTGACGCTACCCGCGGCTATTTTTTATTATTTTATATGCTCATTTTTACAATTGACGCTGTCCTTCTATACCACCACCACCTTGCTGATTTTGATCAAACTTAAAGTTTTCTTTACAATCCACCAAAGCTCCCATTTCGCATGCTAAAATACGGAAGAAAAAACGACATGATTCGCCAGTGTGGTGGTCACCATTCGAAGGAGAAGAAAGGTGGCTTAACAACTTCAATCCATAGAGTTAGTAGCTTTAGGGAATCCATGCTGACTCGCTTGGAAGCACTCCACTCGTAATATGCAAGACTCCTGCCATTCCTGCGGTTTCCAGTGATTCTAGAGGACGCCCGTATCTTAAAGTAACCGAAAGCCCCTCAGCTCGGGTGCTCGAATGGATACTGGTGTCCCGAACGTGATGAACGCTGTAGCTTGGACAATGCCATGTTATGTAAAGGTTACCCCCGCTTGATCCCTACGTCCTAGCGAATATGAATCACATGAGATCAGTGACCCACATGTGGTTCACTGATCTTCATTTCGATTGTACATGTTGATCTGTTTGGTCAGAGAGTGGTTAGACAGCGGTAGAGTATTGCAAGTTTGCGATGGAGGGACTTCTCAGTTTTTTTAAGTCTGATCTATACATAGAAGGGATGAATGAAAGTGAAAAAAGTAATAAGACAGGGGTGGAAGGTAAGTTCGCGGATACTGGTTTGGTTGCTGGTCATCAGCTTAGTCATGTCTGCTATTCCTGTATTGCCAGAGCAGTCTGCAGCAGCAGCTGACCTGCCGATGCAGCAGACAACATTAACCAAATCTAGTGAATTCCAGGATGTGAGTCCAACAGATTGGTTCTACGATGCAATCACCAAGGTACAGGAGAAGGGCATATTTAGCGGTACGACCGCCAGTACCTTCTCGCCTAAAGGCACGATGACACGTGCCATGTATGTTACAGCACTCGGACGGATGGCCGGGGTAGATACAGGGGCGTATACGACTTCGAGTTTTGCCGATGTTCAGGTAGGTAGTTGGTATACGCCATATATTGAATGGGCAGTACAGAAAGGCATTACCGATGGTACAGGCGCAGGTAAATACTCGCCGAATGCCACCGTATCCCGAGAACAAATGGCAACAATGACGTTGCGGTATTTGGAAAGCGAAAAGATTCCTTATCAGACAGGCAATCCGATCACGACAAAACCCGCCGATCTCGCTAACATTTCGACTTGGGCAGCGGAAGCCGTTGTGAAGCTGTGGCAAGCGGGCGTGTTCACGGGTGATGAAAAGGGCAATTTTAACCCACGTGTGCAAGCGTCCCGCGCGGAAGCGGCGGTTCTGTTCATGCGCAACAATGCGGTCGTGGAGGCGTGGAGAAGTCAGAATCCATCGACGGTTACCCCTACACCAACGCCGACAGTAACACCGACTCCACAACCAACACCAACGGTGACGCCAAATCCGAATTCAACGCCAAGCCCTGGAGGAAACAATAGTGGCAGTGGCGGAGGAGGTGGAGGAACACCTAATGACAACAATGGTGTTGGAACACCAGGAGGCAACGATGGTGGCGGAACGCCAGGAGGAACCGGCGGCACGGATAATAAGACGTATACACTTACTTTCGATAGCAACGGAGGTACGGCAGTTAAAGCACAGAAGGTCCGCGGCAACGAAAAGCTAACGAACCTGCCTGTGCCGATCAAGGAAGGTTACATCTTCCAAGGCTGGTTTACCGAAAGTGATCTCTCGTCTATCTTTGCGGAAGGAAGCACGGTAACTGCAGATACCAAGCTGTATGCAAAATATACAGATAGCGTGGAAAATGCCGTACAGCAGACGCCGAGTTACTCTGTCTTGAATGTCAAGCCGGACTTCATTATCACGCTGCAAGATGCTTCGGGCAATTTGTCAGCAACGGATGTCCAAGCTGGACTTACATTTATTGACACAGCGAATCCCGATTTTGCAGGAGTAAAAGTCACGGGAGGCAACGGTCTCTTCACCGTCGCTTCCGCTGCTGAAGACGGCAAGTTTGTTGAAGGTAACACGTATCAGCTGACGTTGACGGATGAGAACTTGTCCTTCCAAGGCCAAGACGCAACCACAAGCATTTATGTGTTCAGTGTTGCCAAGCAAGAAGCCATGAACGTTCCGCTTAATGCGAATATGATCTATCTAGACTTCCAAGAAGTCACGGATATGATGCTAAACGGTGCAGAGGTGGGTTCACCCGCAATTCCAGTTATCACTACAACAGTAGGCGGTAGCGGGAACTCGCTTGGAAAAGCGAATGCAAGCGGAGGTACGTTTAAGTATGACGGTAGTACCTCGATCCAGGTTGGTGATATCGTAGCAATCTATCAAGGACTTCGCCCGGATAAACGTACAGTCAATACGACTGATGCGGATAATGGGGATGTGGCCTACATCCAAATTACAGCGGTGAATGGAACGACTTATACTTATGGACGAGCTAATGCCGATCAAGTGATGTTCAGACCAGATGTATTGCCAGTTAGCACAGAGGCGGATACAGATGGTGATCCGGACAACAACTCCATTACAATCAAACACACCGATATGAACTATAGCGACAGCCTGTATGAACCTTTTGGATTGAATGAGCTGACTACAGTCGATGTGGGCGATTTTATCGGATTTTATAGAGGAGAATTCGCCGCAGAAGGTTCCGGGATTACTCATTATGGGCGCATTACATCAATAACACCTGTAGCAGAGATGGATATTATCACGTATGAGAACGTCACGATTAAAGACATCGAGAATGCCTTTAATATCTATCAGAAGCAGGCCATTGACGGCGATGATCTGTTATCGGACAAACAAATTGCACAACTTGAAAAGCAGATCGAACAGCAAGCAACCGCCAGTGGATTCGTCAATAAAGCCGCAGATTACCTTTCCAATTTGGCAATGGAAACGGAAGAACTGAAGGGCATCCAGAAGATTAAAGCTCAGTCCTCTTCCAGTAAAAATAGTCGAGTAAGCGTGGAAAATCTGGAAGTTGTTGCGTCGCTAGGTACACAGTTGAAACATATTAGCGGCCGGAGCTCAGGGGTGAGCGCAACCTTGCAAGTGAGTGCTGATATCGTCGTAGATGCTAATGAAGAGAATGATCTCGTCATCCATATGACGGGTGCTTTTGTTCAAGAGATGGGGCTCGATCTCGGCATTAACGGCGATATGCAAGGGCATTGGCTGAAAGCGTGGGGGATTCCTTACTGGTATAGCATTGATGATTATGTGATCACCGCGAATCTCGATGCTTATAGCTATACCGGCATCAATATTACCGCAGAGATAGGTTTTGTCGAAGTTGATAAGTTAGAAGCGGCATTAGACAATTGGTTGGATGCCAAGACTTCCGGCAAGTTAAGCCAAGTGCGAGATATCGCAACCGAGATCAAAGCCATCATGAATGGTGTAGATGATAAAGATGCGATGGATGAGCAGAAGCTGAAGGAACAGTATCAAGAGATGCTGGAGGATGAAACGGAATGGGTAACGCTAATCAAGAAGACGCTTATTGAAAAAAGCAAGCGAGTGGCTTACGGAATCATCGAAGTCAAATTCGAAGCAGAGTTTGTTGTCAGCGCTCAAGTGAATCTGTCCATTGGAGCGGATTTCTATTATAAAAGCGCCAAGCGTTACTCGGTGACTTTGCGCATATTAAGTTTTAGCGGATCGAGCAATACGGTAAGCTTGCCGGGGGACGGGGACTACCAGTTTACCTTCTATGTCATGGGTACAATAGGCTTACGAGCCGGTATTCATATGGAGCTCAAAGCAGGGATTGGTAGTGTTGATTTGAACAGCATCGGGCTCGCCGTCGAACCCGGGGTGTATGTGAATCTATGGGGTTTTTTCTACTATCAGTTGAAGAATGTGAGCGGGGTACAGAGCAGCAAAACGTTAGGTGCCTTGTTTATAGAAATTGGAATTTATTTGGAAGTTGAAATAGGTGCTCAATTGGGTGATGGGATGCTAGAAGATAGCCTTCCACTCTATGAGAATACGTGGCCGCTATATACAGCGGGCATGCAAGAAAGCATCGAGGACTTTGCCTACCCGCAGGATGATGAGCTTGGTTTGATCTTTAGGGGAGGGCCTGGCGGGGCCAGCATTATAGATTTGCCACAATCATGGCTCAAAATGAAAGGTTTCGATCTGAAAACAGGTATGGACATCCAGGAAATATTTGATATTTCGCATTTTGACATTCAAATTAGCGGCGATTTCATCTATAACCCGGAGAAGAAACAGATTAGTGTGAAAGACTGGAGAAAACAATCAAGTACAGGAATGCTGGTAATTACTTGGAAAGCAGCACCTCTATCATTCAAGCCCACTGCGATCAAGCGTACCATTCCATTGAACTGGATCAAGAATAAAGATGGTGACATTTCGATCCAATTCAATCCAACGAATGGAGAACCAACCGAGACCGTAACGGCGGCCTTTAATGCAGTACTCACGGTGAAAAACAAAATTCCTAAAAATCCAGGATACACGTTCGATGGTTGGTATACGGCTAGAGTTGGTGGTACCAAAGTAGACATTCCGAATCGGATGCCTGCAGGTTTATCCTACCTGTATGCACATTGGAAAGTGAACACCGATACACCGTATAGAGTTAATTATTATTTGATGGATCCAAATGGTGGTAAATCGCCAACGCTTGCAGATTGGGAAATGCAGTCAGGCACAACGAATGAACTTGCTCGTATCACCACTGACCGATACAAGGATCATGGTTATATGGAAGGTACGACACAAGGGATTATTAAGGGAGACGGTTCAACGATTTTGAACGTTTACTTTAAGCCAATCAGTAAGACGGTGACTTTCAACTTAGGTTATGAGGGTGCTTTAGAAAAACAAATTACCGACTTGATCTATACGAATATCGTAAGTCGAATTCCGGTCCCATCAAGACAGGGGTATAAATTTGCAGGATGGTCACCGTATATGCCAGTTACGATGCCGACAGAGTCTACGACTTTTACGGCAAAGTGGACAGCCAAGGATGACATGCCTTACAAAGTCGTATACCTGAAGCAAGATATTGGACAACCAACGTATACGGTTGCAGATACGGAAACGCGTTACGGTACAACCGATACAAAGGCAACACTGCCTGTCGAATCCATCAAGTCTTACGAAGGATTCACTGTAGACACAGCGTTTCCGGGTACTGTGCTGGAAGCCAACATTGCGGGCAACGGTACAACGATCCTAAGAGTGTACTACAAGCGTAATATGTATAAGCTGACAATGGATTATAAAGATCAAAGCACACCTAAAAAGGTAGTCGAAAACGTACCGTATGGATCAACGACTTCAATCCATATTGGTGATCCGATCTGGCAAGGCCATCAATTCAAAGGATGGTCGCCTGTTCCTCAAGCAACGATGCCTGCGCAGGATGTCGAGTATACGGCGAAGTGGGACATTGAACAATACACCGTCAGCTTCAATAGTAATGGCGGAGCGGAAGAAGTGCCTGATCAAATGTTGGATTATGGCGGAGCGGCAAGTGAACCAGAGCCTCCATCCCGGAAAGATTATACATTTGGAGGTTGGTACAGCGACAGTGCGTTGACGAAGCCTTACAATTTTGCGATGCCAGTGGTGAGCCCGACTACACTGTATGCGAAATGGATGAGCAGTTACACGATTAGCTTCGACAGTAATGAGGGATCAATGGTGCCTGACCAGACGGTTTACGGGGGAGAGAAAGCCGTAGCACCAAAATCGCCAACAAGAGCAGGATATGTGTTCGGAGGTTGGTTTAGCGATGCAGGTTTGACTAAAGGCTATAACTTCACGACCGAAATCATGAAAGGCAATATTACACTGTATGCAAAATGGACAATTGCTCAGAAAAATGAGTATCGAGTGCGTTTCTACGATGGCACTGCGATAACAGATCAGCAGGTGAAAGAAGGGGGCGTAGCAGAGGAATTTGCTCCAAAACCAAGAGAGGGTTATACATTCCTGTACTGGAGCCCGAAAGGAAACACAAGCAGGGCATATGATTTTACGAAACCGGTCAGTGAGAGCTTCGAATTGCACGCCATGTTTAAAATAAACGCTTATGAAGTGGATTTTATGAGTGAGGGCACGAAGGTGAGCAGTCAATCCGTGAATTATAAAGAAGCGGCCAAGGTTCCTTCAACGCCAACGAAGGAGGGTTACGTATTTAAAGGTTGGTATACCGATACGACCTTGACGAACGCATACAACTTCGGCAGTCAAGTCGTAAGCCCTATTACGCTGTATGCGAAGTGGGTGCCTATGTTCACGGTAAGCTTCGATAGTAAAGGCGGTTCGACAGTTAATAGCCAACAGATGGAGTACAATGCCAAGGCCGCGACACCTGCATCCCCAACGCAGGCAGGCTATGTATTCGGTGGTTGGTATAGCGATGAAGGTTTAACGGATGCCTACAATTTTGCATCGCCAGTGACGACAAACGTTACGTTGTATGCGAAATGGACACCTTTATTCACAGTAAACTTCGACCTTAAGGGTGGGGCACCAGTAGTCGATCCGAAGACCGTGGTCGAAGGAAGTTTAGTTACGACCCCTGTCGAACCGGTGCGGGAAGGTTATGTGTTTGGGGGTTGGTACAGTGATGAAGGTTTGACCACCGTGTATGATTTTGCAACTCCGGTGACGTCAAACATCACGTTGTATGCAAAGTGGAAGGCTCTGTTCACGATAAAGTTCGTTGCAGGTGTTGACTCTACCCCACCGCTTCCGAAGATCGTGATAGAGGGCGATGTGGTTCATGCACCTGACCCATCTGAACTTCCACCATACCCAGGGAATATAATCTACGGATGGACTAAGGATTTTACAACTAAAATTCCTTACGATTTCGAAACACCGGTGACAGGGAACTTTAACTTGATTGCAATGTGGAGTCAGATTTACACGGTGAATTTCGAGACTAATGGTGGTTCAGCAGTAGAGACTCAGATTCTCGGTAGCAAAAATTTAGTCAAAGTACCTGAACCTCCGACAAAGCCAGGATTTGTGTTCGAAGGATGGTACAAAAATTCAGGTTTGACCGTTCCTTATGATTTCGGGCAATTTGTCATAAACGGAAACACTACACGTACCATATACGCAAAGTGGACTGAACTCTAATAAATAGTTTGACTGAAACATGAAAAGTTAAATCAAAAGCCGATTGCTCTGAAACTCAGTGCAGTCGGCTTTTTGTATCATGTCATGGCTAATCACAGGAGTTTAAAAATCTCCAATGATCTTTACAATTGGCTAATATACCTTCACGTCCGTTCCAAGCACGGACTTGTTCTGCACCGAATTGCCGGACAGATATACTTTCTTCAGATTGGGCAGCTTGCTTAAGGTTTCCACAGTGGAAATGGCATTGTTCTCGAGATGGAGTTCTTCAATGGCTTGCCATTTGCTCATAAATCCAAGTGAAGCCAGGTTGCTGTCTTGCAGGGTGAAAGAACGCAGCGCAGACAGTTTGGAAAAGTAAGGCATTATCTGGTCAATTTCACTAACGGAGGTATTATTGATGTTAAAATAGGGCTCCTCTAAGGTCAGATGCTCAAGTACTTTGTTCTCCGCTCCTGCCTTTTGTTCGAAATTCAGCCTGCACTCCGAGCATACTAGCGATTTTACCTGCTTCAAACGAAATAAGGCATCACTTTCACTGTACAATGATGAATCATTAATGTTTAGTTTTTGTAAGCGAGATAAACTGTTCAGCGAGCTGAGTTGAGTGATTTCACTGATTTCCCAGAGGGAGAGTTGTTCCAGCTTCGGAAATTTGCCTAGGGCTGCCAGATTTAACTCCCCGCTTCCGCCACGGAGTGTCAGATTGGTTGTGGCAGGTGCCTTCAGCCCGGAGAGGAAGGAGCCAGGGATTTCTACCCTTCCTGCATTGGGTAATGTCAGTGCTTCTGCATTCTCGTAATAACCGGACAACGTTAATTCCCGCAATGAGGATAGACTATTTATGGCCTTTGTTGAACTAAGCTTGCTTAAGGAAGCCAGGCGCAGTTTGGTAATCGAGGTTTTACCAGCTAACGGTTCCAGACTGGAAAAGTTTAAACTCTCGATGTCCAGCTTCTGTAGAGCAGGCATATTTTGCACAAAGTCTATGGATTTCACGTTGTTTAAATAGGAAAGCTGAAGTTCTTGAAGCTGGGTTAACGCATATAACGGCTGCAAGTCTGTAGTTTCACTGTAGTTGATGGATAAGGATGTCAGCCCGGTCATGGACGACAACCATCCCAGTTCATTGACAAACGTGAGCGACAGGGACTTGAGCGGCAGTTTGCTTAACAGGTGAAAATCCGTTATGGACTCATCGACATAAGTAATCGATAAAGAGTTCAGGTTAGGAAACTCCAGCAGTAAGGCTAGTTCCTGATTGCTACGAAGCTGGGTAGTCAGGTGCGTAATTTTAGATTTGTCGCCAAAGTAGCCGGAAAACGAATTAAAGGATTCGTTAAAAGCGCCACCATAGCTTTTCAGTCCGGACATATGAGCAAACGTGGTTTGATCCGTCTGGGCAATTTCATAGGTTCCCGTCAGATCGAGTGCCGTCAGTCCCGTAAAGGCTTCAAAATCTCGCTGGTCAATCTCCTGTGTGTTCAATTTCTTGTCCTGAGTAACATAAGTGATCTTTTCAGCCTTTTCATCACTGAAGGGATCGGAGAAGCTATAGGTAAATTGCCATTGGTCACTATCCAGATAATCTACGGTCAGATAGCGTACACGAGCGAGTTCCTCTTCTGTCGGCAAGGCAGACCCTTTATCAAAAATATCTCGCAAAAAGGAGAGCAGAACTTCGCTTTCCGGCATCTTGCGTACAGGCAGATTGGCTTCTGTCTTCTGAAGCGTGGAACTTGTACTCGAGTAAAGGTAAGCACCGATGGCACCCGATAGGACTAACATCAGTATTAGTAATAGCCTTACGGAGACGTTCGGCTTTGGTGCTGCCTTAGGAGGCGTTCCGTGGTAATGATTAATAGTTTGGTCTACATAGTAGACATTATTTTGCTTCAACAAAAGCTCTGTCTCACAGTACGGACACTTTAAAACCTGCCCCTCCTTGTATTCAATTCTTCCGTTGCAATTGGGACAGTTTAACGGAATAAATGCCACGAATGCCTCCCCCTTCATGATGATGATTGTAAGATCATATTGAACTGATATCTGATTTAATTTAGAGCTTATATTTGATGAGCCTTCTCTAGAGACTACTGATGTAGCATGACTGGCTCACACTATAGTTTATCGTTCTGAAGTGTTACGTTCAATAAGATAACGAAGTTTCACATAGAGAAAGAGCAGGGGGGACCTGCTCCTTTGTGGTCTATTTTTATATTTGAACGAGGATCGTTATGATGGTAGTCATCATTAAATGCCCACTAGGCGATGGATGTAATCGGATGTTTAACGTGCATAGGATAGAGATTATCACCATGGGTTTTTACAAATAAGCCATCATTGTTGATTGAACTTATTAGTTCCATACCATTATTTTCATCCGGGGTAAAATGAAACGTTACTTTCTCGGTATCTGCATCAGCAATTTTATTCACAATATCTCTCATATTGATTTCGTTTAAGCTGACAACATCGAAGAGGTCGATACTGCTGTTTTCTTTCTGATAAATAACGATGACCTTTTCGTTTTCCAAATAATAAATATCATTATTAAACACATTCAAGCAATAAAACATGAATATGCCAGGAGTATGATCGGTTGCAAACCGCTTGGAAACAGGCAGTCGTTGCGATGCAAATTGCTGAATAAGGTGTAAGTCCTCTGCGTCAGTTACATCTAGTTTCCGCAGGTTCGCAGATTCTAATGGGGTAGCTGTACAATGAAAGTCCATTGAAAATAAATGTTCTTCTACAGCTTTGAACCCAAACTTAGGGTAGAAATCAAGAACGGATTCATTGGCGAAAAGGTACATGAGATCGTACTTGTTTTCGTATTCCTCCAGAATTTTGTTCATTAGACTTGCAGATAGACCCTTCCCGCGGTAATCGGGATGTGTCATTACCGTGCCAATTTGAATTGCTTTTTTCTTCTCTCCGTGGATGACCAGTTCTAGGATATTCACAGATGCATTAGCAACAATCTGATCTCCAGCTACAAACGAGAAAGGGATGTATCCTTCGCCCCAGCAACTCTGTTGGTACCAATTTTCAAAATGGATATCGAATGTACTTGCAGCGAGTTCGAAAAAACTTTTTCGAAGTGTATCATTGTTTTTATAATTTTTCGTAAATTTCAAATTCTGCATGGTATGTTCTCCTTAGCTTTTTTCTATGTATATCAATAAGCCCAATTACTCTTACATTTCTACCAGATATTATTCGACAAAAACGATTAAACCCCTTCATTCCATATCCTCATGTTATGTTAATAACATCTTTGATCACCATCCCAAGTCCAAGTTTGGTGTGTTATATTGAGGGAGCAACCATTCATTCATTACCATTACATAACAGGTGGGATGTAAGATGTTCTTTTTTGTTACATTACTCGTGTGTTTCATTGTATTCATGTTGCTGACGTCGTTCTTCAACAGGAAACATAAAGTGCTGATTTCGTTCGCCAGTGCTCTTGCGGTGAGCATGTTACTTCAGGTGTTGGAGCAATTTTATCTGAGCAGTATTTTGGTGGCGGCATTCCTGGTTTACTTTATCATCGGAAATATCAATATTCTGAAAAGTAATCAACTGAAGCTGAGCTTGGCGATATTATTCAGTACATCGATCGTAACGCTCGTACTTTCTTTTACATATTTTAATCAAAAGACAGCTCCACCAGATGCCGAGATTCTTAGAGTCATGTTTATCTATTATCCGTTGCTTATTATATTCATCGCGTGTTATGCCTATATGCTTCTTAACCTGTTTAATTTTAAAATATTGCAGGCGACCAATCCGCTCCTGTATATATTGAATAAATTTCGTGCGTGGCGGCGGATGATGCACATGTTCTGGATTATTTCACGCAAAGGTTTGGCTCATTTGATTCAGCAGGATCATGCCAAACTGCCATATGTTATTGCTGAGGTACTGGATAGCATGGGTGGTGTATTTGTGAAGTTTGCCCAGGTGTTATCGACAAAAAAGGACATGTTACCTGTAAACTACATCCAAGCTTTCTCCAGTTTACATGATCAGGTGAAACCGCTAAGCCCACAGGAGCTGAAAGCGATTATCGACACCAAAATCGGCAATATGGATGAAACATATGAATCCTTTGGCATGGAACCCATCGCAGCCGCTTCGATTGGACAAGTTCATCTGGCGAAGCTGAAATTGGCGGGAGAGATGGTTGTTGTCAAAATTTTAAGACCTGATGTGAAGCAGAAAATGACGGTCGATTTGGATATTTTAATCCAGTTTGTATCATGGCTATCCGAGCGCTCTGTCAAAATCAAAAGACTTGGATTAATTCAGCTTGCTGAAGGGTTCAAACAGAATTTGATCGAGGAAACGGATTTTGATATCGAAGCCTTGAATACGAATCTGATTCGCAAAGCATTCGAAGAACACAACATTCGTATCCGTGTCCCCGAAATCTATTCGGAGTATTCGACGAAACAGATTTTAACTATGGAATATATCGAAGGAACCAGCTTCACGAAAGCGGTGACAAGCGATGTTTCGGAGAGGGTCATGCACGCATTTTTGGATCAAATTCTAGTGATAGGTATCTTTCATGCAGACCCGCACCCCGGAAATCTGATGCTGACCGTTGATGGAGAGGTTGCGCTGATCGACTTCGGTTCAGTGGGCTACTTAACAGATGAAGAACGAGGTGGGATGTTAAGCTTCCTGATGGGGTACAGCAATCGAGATACGAAAGAGATGGCGTATGGTTTGACACGAGTTTGTGAGGATGGGCATTTGCTGGATGAAAAGTTGATTGAACAGCGTCTGAGCCGACTTTTGTCCGAAGCGTCTTTCTCACCAGACCCGACAAGTGTCATGATGAAACGAATGATGTCCATGATCACGGAGATGGGGATGTCATTAAAACCTACGATTGCCGGAGCATTCAGAGCCATCATTACGTTGGATGGGACGCTGTCATCTGTAGATGATACGTACTCTTTATCCGCAACCAGTCAATCTTACGCAACTTATATGGATAAAGGACAAGTAGTCAAAGAGCGTTTGACAAAGGTCAAAGAGCAGATTACGGACTACATTCCGAAGTTATTGGAACTGCCTATTCTGAAGGACAATAAAATTATGATTGCCCGTGAGGAAAATCATTCACTGCATGATTTTATGGGCACTCTGACAGTGGGTATATTCACGGTAATCTGTATGGTCGTCATGCTTGCTAGCTTTGTGGTGCAGGGGGAAGCGATGCGATTTTTACTTGCTCCGTTATCTATATCTGGTTTTGGCGTAGGCATGATCATATTGATCATGGCTGTAATTAAACAGTTGAAACCGAAGGTGTAAGTAGGATGGAGAATGAGACAGAATGGAGTCTATAGCATGTCCGTATCGATAGATAAGGCAAGGGATTTTGTATATGCTAAAGGTGTGCTCTGGGAGCAAGCGTTATTTAGTTATCTTTTTGATGGCGGCTCGGTTGAACGACTGTATCAGTGCCTGCTTTGTTACAAAAATGCGGACGGCGGGTGGGGGCATGGTTTGGAACATGATATTAAATGTCCGGACTCGCATCCTCTTGCGCTGGAGTTTTTATTGACGATGGGCAGGGATATGAATCTGTCGCTGACCGAGGTGTTGATGGGTACGGTGAATTGGGTTGAACGCAATAGAAATGAAGATGGTTCTTTGAAAAATCCGGATTCCTTACATAAGTATCCCCATGCTTCATGGTGGAGTGATGGTGGGCAGTCCACACCCGATTCAATTACAGGTAATTTGATTAAACAGGGGATTTGCTCCGCTTCCTTAGCTGCATCGACATCAAAGTGGGCGAAGTCTAACCTCACGCTAGAGCACATTCAGGCCAATGATTGGCTGTTTATGGCGTACCATGCTCATGACTACTATCTCAATCTGGAAGATACCCCTGAGAATAGACCTTTTATAGAAGCAACGATCGATAATATTCTGAAATGTGCTCAAAGCGCAACGGAGAAAAATCAGTTTACTCTTTTCCAATTTGCTAATTCACCTGACACCAGAGTTGCTCAAGTCATGCCCAAGGATTTACTGAATAAGTTGTTAAATGATCTAGAAAACTCACAACGGGAAGATGGTGGCTGGAGTGATGAGCATGACTTGAAGCATTGGCAGGCGTATAATACGATTTTTACGTTATCGGTGCTGCGCAATTACGGAAGGTTGTAGTTCGCTTTAATCAGACCTCAAGCTTTTGAATTGGGGTCTTTTTGCTTTATTTTTTTTCATCGGAAAAGCAGTTAGGCCGTAACTCTATGGAAAATGAAGACGTCATATTATAGAGGAATAAACGCCTAGCAGTAGATTGTCTACAAAGGGGGATTGAAGCCATGCGAGATGGCTGGTTGACGGTACTTCATTTGCAAAAACCTTCTCAGCTAAAAATCTTCCACATGTTGTATTTCATCATGAAACACCCACCCTTCGAAAGCTGAAGGACGTGGATATGTGGCTACAGCATAACAAAGAAATCAATCTGTCGATCGCGATCGGGCGACTCAATGGACTTATCCTTCAACCGGGTGAAACGATGTCCTACTGGAAGCTGATCGGCAAAACGACAGCGCGCAAAGGTTATGTTCCGGGCATGATATTATTTTATGGTGGCTTCAAACCAGGGGTTGGCGGAGGACTCTGTCAGCTCTCAAACCTTATTTACTGGATAACACTGCACACACCGCTTGCTGTTGTTGAGCGACATCGACATAGTTATGATGTTTTCCCGGACTCAAACCGCACACAACCGTTTGGCAGCGGGGCAACGTGTGCGTATAACTACCTGGATCTGATGATCTCCAATCCTACGTCAATATCCTACCAGCTTCATCTGGAGTTGAAAGATCATGTGCTGAGAGGAGAATGGCGTGCAGAAGAGAAAGTCTTATATTCTTATGAAATCTACGAGAAACAGCACCGCATTGAACAACAGCATTGGGGAGGATATGTCAGGAGTAATGTGTTACATCGGCGTATTTTTAATCCAGAGGGAGAATGGATTGATGATGAATTCATCACTGAGAATAATGCCCTTATGATGTACTCTCCATTACTAACGGAATCCGCAAAAAGTAATTAGCAGTATATTGCTCGTGACGAAGAGGGTAGTGTAATAGTCCTTTTAACTTGTAATTTGACCGGATTCTAATCCGTTATACATCACCAGCAGGTGATCCATCTTGGAAGACCTGCTGGTTGTACCTCAATTAGATTATGCATTAACTTCGCATGAACCCATTAATCTACAGCAAAATGTACCACAGCACTGTACAACATTTTGTTCCGAACGGGATCAAACGTAACTTGATGCTGAACTAACTTTACACGTAGAAGAAGGGCTTTGTTCACGCCCATCCGTTCATCAATCGCTCGTTCCAGTTCCTGAAAGTCATAAGCTTGAAGGCATTCAACCTTGTCCTTCATGATATCTAATGAAATTTCCATATGTGATGTAGACCCCCACTTTATACAATTGGCCCAATTCAGAGCCTGCCGAGATTAATTGTAGAGGAGCTTGTAAAGATCAGCAAGTGAAAACCAGCTAAACCGTATGTGATTATTTTATTTTAGATAAATTCATTTTGGAAGGAATGGTTCCGAGCATTCTTGCGATTTTCGTAATCTGCCCTCGATGATGAAATTCATGGGTGGTGCAATGGGTGAAAAGCCATAATTCGCTTAATTCAGCGGTTTCACTCATCCAACTGGCTTGAATGTCTGCGTCCCAATTGTCTTTGAAATGATGAAGAAATTCATCTACCAGCAAATCTGTCTTCTCAAATAATGCACGCATCTCCTGAACGTCTCTGATGGATTCCGGCTTTAGCTTGGGAATGCTTTGTCCAAGACCACGAACACCTAGCCATACACGATAACAATCCGAGACATGAACATGCAGGTTGCGGATGGATTCCCCACCTAAACCATCAATCGTTTGCGAGTAAGCTGCAGGGGACATCGTCTCACACATTTGGAAGAGGGATTCTCTTGTTCGTTTAATCATTTCATATTGATTCGTTAGTATATTCATTTTCATTAATCTCCTTTATAAGCGAATAACGATTCGCTTTTTTAATTAAAGACTAAAAGTATCTATAATATCTCTATTATATATTTATGTCAAATATTTTCAAGTTTACAGGAGAAGTATGCTTCGTTCAGGGGTGTGATATAATTGAGTTACAACTGATTGGCTATTTCGGGATAAATAATTTCCCTAGTATGTATAGAGAGGTTTTGGATATGACGAAAGACAATTTTTGGCGTGAATTGCCACGACCATTTTTTATACTTGCGCCGATGGAAGATGTGACCGATGTGGTGTTTCGGCATGTCGTCAGTGAGGCGGGCAGACCGGATGTGTTTTTTACCGAGTTTGCGAATACGGAAAGTTACTGTCACCCGGAGGGCAACAAAAGTGTGCGCGGGCGGTTAACGTTTACCGAGGATGAGCAGCCGATCGTGGCGCATATTTGGGGAGACAAGCCAGAGTTTTTCCGTGCGATGAGCATTGGCATGGCGAAGGAAGGTTTCAAAGGCATCGATATTAATATGGGCTGTCCTGTAGCGAATGTAGCGGAGAATGGCAAAGGAAGCGGTTTGATCTGCCGACCTGCCCTTGCCGCAGAGATTATCCAGGCCGCAAAAGCAGGGGGCTTGCCGGTGAGTGTCAAAACAAGACTTGGTTTCACCGAGGTCGATGAATGGCGCGACTGGTTAACTCATATTTTGCAGCAAGACATCGTGAATCTGTCCATTCACCTGCGCACAAGAGAGGAAATGAGCAAGGTGGATGCCCACTGGGAATTGATTCCCGAGATCAAAAAACTGCGGGATGAAATCGCACCGAATACACTGCTAACCATTAATGGGGATATTCTCGACCGTGAGGCTGGCCTGAAGCTGGCAGAGCAATATGGTGTGGACGGCATAATGATCGGGCGGGGAATTTTCCAGAATCCGTTTGCTTTTGAGAAGGAGCCGCGGGAGCACACGACGGAGGAGTTCCTTCATCTGCTTCGGCTGCATCTGGATCTGCATGATCAATATGCGGAACTGGAACCTCGTTCGTTCAGTCCCTTGGCGCGTTTTTTCAAAATATACGTTCGTGGATTCCGCGGTGCAAGTGAGTTGAGAGGTAACCTGATGAATGCTAAAACAACCGCTAAAGTACGTGATTTGTTGGACGAATTTGCAAGGAATGATCAGTCAGTTACAGAGGGGAACAGCATATAAAACAGTTGCATGATCACAGTAAAGTTCTGTTAAGTGAATCCTCGATACAAAATGGAACTGCTTGATCGCTATTTCAGAATGATGATGGCTGAATTGTATGCAAGATAACCATGTCTAAATGAACAGATATCTAACTTCTATAAGCTCTATAAATCGCTCAAGTGGAACGATCGCTTGGGCTTTTTATATGGTTTAACCATTTGACATGAGACCTTACATCTGCCTTCTGCAGCTTGGGTTAAGCTGATATAATGAACCGGATAGGCTGATCCCACGTGCCTTTACGCTAGGATATGAAACGGAGTAGATGGTTAGATGAGAAGAATGCTCGTGGCATTGGTTGCGGTTAGTCTTGGTTGTTATCTTTTGTTATTTGGATTACAGGAAGCAACGGAGAATAAAGGCATGAAGCCAGAGCCATCCAAGAATGGAATCCTGGATATGACCACATGGAATTTTAATTCCGATGAAGTAGCACCACTGGACGGGCAATGGGAATTTTACTGGAATGAACTACTGAGTCCAGGGGTTCACCCCGTTTCAAGTGCACAATTCATTCATGTACCCGGATTTTGGAGACATACAGCACAAGATGGGACTCTTCAGGCCAAGGGTGGTGGAACCTACCGTTTGAAGGTGAAGCTGGAGCCTTCTTCGAGGGTATATGGTCTAAGAATTTCGAACATCCGAATGGCGAGTACCGTTTATGTAAATGGCGAGAAGGTGGGAGAGAGCGGTGTCCCGACTTTAGATCAACATACATATGAATATGTGAACAGGCCGTATAATGCCTTTTTTACAGTACAAGGGGATACGGCAGAGATTTTGATTCATGTAGCCAATTTTGAAAATACGCAAGGCGGCATTCCCTATAGCCTTTACTTTGGAAGTGCGCAGGGCATTCAAGCTTTTAACATCAATACAACGGTCCTTAATTTAACGCTAATTGTATCCCTGCTGATGCTGGGATGTTATCAATTAAGTGTATACATTATTCGCAAAAAAGAACAAGGTCTTCTCTATTTCGGGTTAAGCTGTATTGTAATCGCATGGTCCTTTGCCAGTAACGGCGAACGGATTATCGTAGAATACTTTGATCTGCCCACCGAGTTTTATTATAAAATTCAGGCCATATCATTATATCTTTCTTTAATTACGATGGTGATGTTTATCCAATCCATGTGTGAAGGATTGATTGCTCGCTGGTTTACCAGAAGCCTTGTATATGGGATGGCCTTGTATATTGCATTTGTCCTGGTCACCCCGTTTCAATGGTATTCCGACTTCAATATCATCGCCAGTACCTTTCAACTTGGGGCTTACATCATCATGATTGGTGTTCTGCTCTATTCCTACCGCAAGGAACGATACGGCGAGTTCAGAAAAAAAAGTCTGGCGCTCTTTATCATGGCTTTATGCAGTTACTTGGTGGGTCTATTCGATTATGCTCTGTATTTGAGCAGTCTGACGACAAGTTACCAATTGGGGTATTATGCGATTTTGGCTTTTTGTTTCTTGGCATCGTTCATCATGTCTTACCGCTTCTCTGAAGCATATAATACCATTGAGAATATGGCGGCCAAACTCCAGAAGGCGGACAAGCAGAAGGATGAATTTCTGCTTCAGACTTCGCACGAGTTTCAAACGCCACTGCACGGTATTATCAATTTGTCCCAGAACATGCTGGAGACAGGTGCAGAAGAACTGAACAACGTTCAGATGCAGAATCTGTCTTTAATCCGGGATACGTCCAGAAGATTGTCCGCGCTGGTTCATGATATTTTGGATATGGAAAAAATTAAACGCAATGAATTGACTGTTCTTCCTGCCAAGGTGGATGTGCGCGTTACGGTGTCTCTTGTATTCCATTTGTTCGAACATCTCATCACAGGGAAGAAAATCAGGCTGGTTAACGCCGTACCGGATAAGCTGCCTCTGGTGTATGCAGATGAGAACAGGTTGAAACAGATTATCTACAACCTGGTGGGCAATGCGGCCAAGTTCACTCAGGAAGGTGTCATCACTGTGAGTGCACGGGCAACGGCTGATCGAGTTACCATTTGGATTGAGGACAGCGGTGTGGGAATTGCCAGGTCGGAATGGGATACGATCTTTCAACCTTTCGAGCAAGCCCACTCCCCGTATGAGTATAGTGGAACGGGCTTGGGATTGTTTATTTGCAGAAAGTTGCTACACCTGATGGATGGAGACATTTATATTGATTGGTCCGAGCAGGGAAGAGGAACAAGGATTGCTTTTACACTCCCGCTTGCGGATGAGAAATGGGATGGCAGTGCGGAAGCTGCTGCGACTTATGAGAATGATATACTAGAGCAGAAGCAGATCTCAGCAGTTACATCCATTCCAGAACATTCGGTTAATCAGTCTCCGTCTGTTGAAAGTAGGTTCACGATATTGGCAGTGGATGATGAAACCTCGAATCTCCATGTTTTGTCCCGGTTGTTCGCGAGTGAACCTTATCATATATTGTGGGCAAATAACGGAGTAGAGGCACTGGAGTTGCTTCATAGCCGCTCGGATATCGACTTAGTTCTACTGGATGTGATGATGCCCAGAATGTCCGGGTTTGAGGTCTGCAGAGAGATACGAAAGCAGTTCAGTCTGTTTGAGCTTCCAATTATTTTACTGACGGTGCTTCATTCTTCCAGCGATATTGAGGGAGGGTTAAAGGCAGGAGCGAACGATTTTATAGTCAAACCCTTTGACGCTTCCGAAGTACGGGCCAGAACAGAAACGCTACTGCGGTTAAAGACGTCCGTTGAGGATGCCATGAGGTCAGAGCTTGATTTTCTCCAGTCACAGATTAAGCCGCACTTTTTGTTTAATTCATTGAATTCCATTATGGCTTTATGCCGTATAGATCCGATACAAGCAGAGAATCTCATTACACATCTTAGTCATTATTTAAGAAGGAGCTTTGATCCCAGACCGGATCGTTATGTGTCGCTACGAGACGAGCTTCAGCTGGTTGAGGCCTATGTGGCGATTGAACAAGCCCGATTCGAGGATCGACTGACGGTTATATATGATGTACAGCCAGCAACGCTGGAGAAAAAAATCCTTCCGTTAACGATACAGCCTTTGGTGGAGAACGCGATCCGGCACGGTGTCATGAGAAGGGTCGTTGGAGGAACGGTTCGTTTGTCCATTACTCTGCATGAGGATACGGTTCAGATCGAAGTATGGGATGATGGCGTCGGCATGACCCCGGATCAATTACAAAAATTATGGGTAGCGAGTAACTCTTCATCTCAACGAAGGGGAGTAGGTCTGATGAATATCCGCCGGAGATTGGCACACTTCTGTAAAGAAGAATTAAAGGTGACGAGTGTAGAAGGAGAATGGACTAGCGTCAGGTTCCAGTTCAAAATATAAACTCGTGTACTGTGAAGAGAAGGGAATGATATTCATGAGAGTTGTCATCGTGGATGATGAGCGACTGGCTATTATGCGGCTGCAACACATCCTGGAGGGCATCGAGGAAGTGGAGGTCGTCGGCACTTACACGAATTATATGGAGTTGCTGAATGATTTCCCCCGTCTGCAACCGGATGCAGCTTTTTTGGATATTGATATGCCCGGTATGAACGGTCTGGAACTGGCTGCTAACTTGCAGGGCATGGAACTGGATACGGAGATTGTATTTATTACAGCTTACGATCAATATGCACTGGATGCATTCCGGGTGAATGCGCTGGACTATCTCTTGAAACCTGTAGATGAAGTGGCGCTGCGTGATACCATTCGGCGAATTCTCAAGCGTAAAAGACGGGCTTCTATGAGGAAAAAAGAAACGCATGCCCGTATCCAATGTTTCGGTCAGTATATTGTCTCTCGTTTAAACGATGGGAGCCCGGTCGATTTCCCGACGGCAAAGACAGAAGAGCTTCTCGCATATTTTCTGATTCACAGGGATACGAGTCTTTCTAAATGGAGCATATGTGAAAGTCTATGGCCGGAGCATGAGCCGCAGAAAGCAGAACAAAATCTGCATACAACCGTATTTCGCATGAAGAAAACCTTGCTGGATAACGGCATCCATATTCAATTAAGCTCCAAAAAGGGCTTTTATCATTTTCAATTGCTCGAATCCTGTGATTATGTGCGCTTCGAAGAGCTGAGGAGGGGAGGATCTGCCCAGATTGATAGATATCCTGCGGATGCAGAAGAGGTTTTAAGGCAGTATAAGGGGCCGCTTTTTGACTGGAAAGATTACGCCTGGTGTGAAGCGGATAAGGAACGGGCTAATCAAAGCTTTCGAGATATGTCCAAAACGCTGGCTCGCTTATATATGAAAAGAGGAGAGTATCGGCAAGCACAGGATTTTCTGCAATTCTTTCTCTCCATCGTTCCTTACGATGAAGAAGGTCATGAAATGATGCTAAGGATCTTTATGCACCGGCAGGATCGAACTTCCTTTTCCATGCATTTTAACAAAATGAAAGAGGTGTTCCAGCAGGAAATGGGAATGGAACCGCCTGCCTTCATGGAGCAGATGTATGTGGAAATGATGGGAAAATCATAGTTAGAAGAAGCTTTGCGGTACTCCCTGATAAATGGGATTCTGCGGAGCTTTTTTTGTGGCGTTTTCTGAGGTTCTTTGTAAGTGTTTTGTAAGCGTACGTAAGTAAAATTAGTTCTCGGGACCCACGAATGTCGAAAGAAGGGGAATTACGCGACTTATTGGTGTTGAGGTGAATACAGCGATATTGAGAGGAGAGCACCTGCGGTGAGAGCAGGGAAAGGCCGGAGAAGGACGGGCTTGAGATGTTTGACTGTGTACCTGTACATAGATGGCACCGGAAAAATTAGATAGTAATGATATGAAGAAGATTACGAATGTTTAATCAGGGAGGAATACAGAATGATGCAACATGTTATGGGCAGGAACAAGCTTCGATCCTTGTTTTCTGTTGTTCTTGTTTTCAGTTTACTTTTGAGTTCGTTTCCATCCATTGCTTTTGCGGATGATCCAGCATCACTTGAGATCGGAACTGCTTCCGGATCTCCTGGTGATATAGTAGAAGTTCCTGTATATATCTATCCGGGGGATTATAGTATATATGGCTATCAGCTTAATTTTACCTATAATCCTAATAAACTTGAGCCGATGCCAGGGGTAGCAAGTACGAAATGGAACACATCTACCTTTGATAAAGGTGAAATTCCAGCCAGTACTGAAGTTTATGTGAACTCCAGTTTCGGAGAAGAACACCCCATTAAGGATGGGAAGCAAGAGATATTTGTTTTACATTTTAGAATAAAGGAAACAGCGAGTGAGGGTTCAGCCCATGTGATTTGGAATTCAGGTACATACATTGGATCTAATGAATCCATAGTAGGTATTGACCATAATACTCCGGGTTCTGTCACAATAAATCCTGCCTCTGGAACAGGCACGGGGGACGTGGAACCAAAGGATGCACAATCACCTCAAATTAACCAGCAACCTTTGGATAAAGAAGTGAATTTGAATGATAGTGTGCAGTTGAGTGTAAATGCAACGGTAAGTGACGGCGGAGTGTTAAGCTATCAATGGTACAGTTTAATTACGACTGGAGAGAGGGCCATTGATGGGGCTACGGATAGTAGCTTTGATGTGCCGACAACGACGGCAGGAACAACGTTTTATTTCGTTAAGGTAAAGAACACACTCGGTGCCAGTTCCAAGATAGACTCTAGCCAAGTAGTCAGTGTAACGGTGAAACCCCCATTGGCTGAAGGGCATTGGCAAGATATAACGGGGCCAGAGATACCTGTTAATGGACCAATTGATATCGCAGTTGATCCGAATGGTACGGTGTACGTGGCTAGTTCCACAACAATTAAGATGCGGTCCAACAATGGTAACTGGATCGATATAACACCAGAAGAAGGTCTCGAATATATCTCGGGTATGGCTGCAGATAGCACAGGGGCAATCTATGTGTCGCGGAGCCGCAGTAGTTCTATTTTGAAATATATGGATGGTACTTGGGAAGTTGTTAATGGCACTAATGAAGGTCTCTCCACGCCAGTTGATGTGGCAGTGGATGAGAATAACCAGATTTTTGTAGCAGATAGAGAGTTCAGAAACGTTAAAAGACTGGTCGATGGAACCTGGGAAAGTATCAGTGAATTCAATGTCTCTACTCCTGTTGGATTAGCAGTAGGTAATGGGAATGTTTATGTAACATATGATAACTTTGTTGAATTTGGAGTTAAAACATTAATGGATGGTAGCTGGGAAGGTATCACAGCTGGCACAAAATTTAATATGCCACAAGGAATTGCAGCCGATGCAAGTGGGGATGTGTATGTAGCAGACTCATATAATCATGTTGTAAGGAAGCGGTCTGCAGGCGTATGGACAACGGTCAGTGAAGTAAGTGATTTCAGCCTTCCATATGGTGTAGCCATAAGTCACAATGGAGACGTGTATGTCACAGATTATGAGAGCGGACATATTAAAAGGCTGATTGTTAATGCAGCAATTCCGGTTATTCATGCACAGCCCATTGGCGATACGGTAGATCAGGGAGCTGAGCAACCGAAATTGAGCATTAATGCCACAGTTAACGATGGTGGTACATTGAGCTATCAATGGTACAGCAACACGAAAAATAGCGTGGAAGGAGCCTCATTGATTGAGGGTGCAACGGAGAGCAGTTATTCCGCACCGACAACTCAACCTGGCATTCTCTACTATTATGTGAATGTAAAAAATATGAATACTTCTGCTGCCCAAAATCAAGCCGCATCAGTCAATAGTTCCCTTGCGCTAGTGACGGTGAGTAGCGGCGGCAACACTGGTGGTGGAACAGGACCAGTGATTACGGAACCAGCAAAGGCACAATCCCCTCAGATTACCCGACAACCTGCGGACAGAAGTGTAAGCCTGAATGATCCAAGTCCACAGTTGAAAGTCGTTGCAAACGTAAATGATGGTGGTCAGCTATCCTATCAATGGTATCGCAATACGAAGAAAAGTGTCGAGAGTGGAAACATTGAAAAGATCGCAGGAGCAACGGAAAGCAGGTATGATGCGCCCGCATCAACTGTGGGAATAACGTATTATTTTGTTGAGGTAACCAATACGTTAGGTGAAACTTCCACAACAACGCCGAGCACTGTAGCTACAGTACTTGTAAGTAAGGGGAGCTGGCAAGATATCACGGGGCCAGAGGCATCTTTTGTTGGTGCAAATGGTATTGCAGTCGATCCGAATGGTACGGTGTATGTAATAAGTGGAATGAAAATTGTTAAGCGTACTATAGACAGTGACTGGCAGGATATCACTCCTGCTGATGGAGAGGAAAGAGAAGATTTTTATACAGGGATTGCAACAGATAGCAAAGGTACAATTTATGTGTCTAGGAGCAGTGACAGCTCTATCTTGAAATACGCTAATAATATTTGGGATACTGTTCCTGGTAATGGACTTATCAATCCATCGCATTTGGCAGTTGATGAGCAAGATCAGATCTATGTGGTTGATCGAGGCGACGTAATTAAAAAACTGGTTAATGGTACTTGGGAGAACTTCGGTTCAATTAATAGTTACATTTCTAGTTTAGTAGTGACTGGTGGGAAAATGTATGCTAGTCATAGTAATGGAGTTACGGTCAAAACGTTGTGGAACGATAGTTCGGAGGAAGTCGCACCTGGCGTACAGTTTATCATGTTAATAGGAATGACAGCGGATGCGAACGGTAATGTGTATGTTGCAGACAGTGAAGGCGTGAAAAAACTGTCAAATGGTGAAGCGACGCCAATTAGTACAAAAGCCGATTTCAGTATTCCGTATGGGCTCGCTTTAGATTCCCTTGGTAATTTGTATGCTGTTGATAATCAGCTCGGCAAGGTTAAGAAGCTCATCATCAACGCAGCAACTCCGGTAATTCATACGGATCTGGTGGACTTAAAGGTAGATCAGGGAAGCGAGAGCCCGCAATTGAGCGTGAATGCCACGGTAAGTGACAGTGGTACATTGAGCTATCAATGGTACAGTAACACAAATGATAGCGTTGAAGGCGCTACATTGATTGAGGGTGCAACAGAGAGTAGTTTTTCCGTACCTACAGATCAAGCAGGTAAGGTGTACTATTATGTGAAAGTGAAGAACACAAACGATTTGGCTGCTCAGAATCAAACGTCAACGGTCAATAGTTTGGTTGTGGCGGTGACTGTCAATTCAGCTAATCTTCCGGCTTACAATGTATTCTTTAATCGGCAGGATGGAACTGCTCCATTCTCAATGGGGGTAACACAAGGCTCCAAGATTCCAGTAATGATTGTTAAGGAAAGAGCAGGTTACACCTTTGAAGGGTGGTACAAGGATGCAGCAGGAACATTAAAATGGAATAACGATACAGATGTTGTGAATAGCGATGTTACTTTATATGCAAAATGGACTGCCACTAGCAACGGCGGTGGAACAGATCAAGGTGGCAACACTGGCGGCAACGCTGGTGGAAACAGTGGAAGTGCTGGCAATGCAGGAAGCAACAACAGTGTTAGCGCAGGAGCAACTCCTGCAGGCACGCCAGCCCCGACCAATGATGCGGTTGTAGTACTGGTGAATGGCAAAGAGGAGCGCATTGGTAAGTCTGTAGCTTCTAAAGAAGGTGAGCGTACGATAACGACGATTACTGTCGATCAGCAGCAACTGGACACCAAGCTGAATGCAGAAGGGCAAGGCGCTGTTGTAACAATCCCTGTTTCTGCTGAGTCCAATATCATTATAGGTGAACTCACTGGACAGATGATCAAGAAGATGGAAGACAAACAGGCGATTCTGGTTGTGAAAACAGGAAATGCAAGCTACTCGATTCCTGCGCAGCAGCTTGATATTGATTCAATCTCCAAGCAACTGGGTGAGGCGGCAACACTGGAGGACATCAAGCTCTCATTACGTATCGCTTCTCCGGAAGCAGCAATGATGAAGGTTGCCGAAGATGCGGCGAAACAAAATGCACTTTCACTGGTAGCACCTTCAATTGACTTTACAGTCAAAGCAGAGTATGCAGGAAAGTCAGTGGATATAAATAAGTTTAATGTGTATGTGGAACGGTCTATAGCTCTGCCCGAAGGTATTGATCCGAGCAAAATTACGACAGGGATCGTAACAGATCCAGATGGATCTGTACGTCATGTTCCAACCAAAGTAACACTGGAGAATGGCAAGTATTTTGCCCACATTAACAGCTTGACCAATAGCTTGTACTCGGTAGTTTGGCATCCGCTGACGTTCAAAGATGTAGAAAGTCACTGGGCCAAGGATGCTGTTAATGACATGGGTTCCCGTTTAATTGTAAATGGCAGTGGTAATGATCTTTACAATCCGAATGTAGATATGACACGTGCTGAATTCGCAGCTATCATGATGCGGGGCTTGGGATTGAAACCAATTGAAGGAAATTCACCTTTTGCAGATGTAAAAGCTTCCGATTGGTATCATTCCGCCGTGCTGACGGCTTATGATTACAAGCTGATCGATGGCTTCGAGGACGGGACTTTCCGTCCGCAAGAGAAGATTACCCGTGAACAAGCGATGGTGATTCTGTCCAAAGCGATGGCAATTACCGGGCTAACAGAGAAGCTTGCAGGTAAGGGCAGCGATGAAATGCTGAAACCTTACACGGATGCCTCACTTGTTGCAGCATGGGCGAAAGCTGGTGTAGAAGCAAGCTTGGAAGCAGGTGTCGTGAGCGGCAGAGGAGCAGAACAACTGGCTCCGAAGGCGAATATTACCCGTGCTGAAGTTGCGACGATTGTACAACGGTTACTGAAGGTATCCGGTTTAATTTAATGCACTTCAAAGGGTTGCTCCGTGCAGAACTAACTGCATCAGGGGCAACCCTTTTTGTGTATTTTGCATAATAAAAAAGACGTTACCGGAATGGCTATAAAGAAGCCAGCATGTATCCTGCTCCCCGAATCGTAATAATTCTCTCTGGATGGAGGGGGTCATCCTCTATTTTTTTGCGCAAATTACTGATGTGTACAGCGACCGTTCTCGTATCCTCCAGACTTTCCATGCCCCAGACAAGATTGAATAACGTATCGACCGAGATCACCCGGTTCACATTCTGTGCCATATAGGACAGGAGACTGAATTCTTTTTTGGATAAAAAAATGGTTTTACTACCTATGTTGACGGACTGAGCATAGAAATCCAGTTGCAACCCTGGTAACTCCAGCAGTTGTTCCCGCCTGCTTGACGATACTCTGCGAAGATGAGCCTTGATTTTGGCCATGAGTACGCCTGGACTGAACGGCTTGGTCACATAATCGTCGCCGCCATCCGTTAATGCACTGATCTTCACCTCATCTTCCTCATGGCTGCTCAGAAACAAGATCGGCGCATCAGTGTAGCCTCTTGCGTTCCTGCACCAGTCAATGCCGTTTTCATTGGCTAGCATCACATCCAGTACAATCAAATCAGGATTAAACGATGTAAGCAGCTGCATGGCTTCTGTCCCGGTATGACTATAAGTGCAATTAAAACCTTCACGTTCGCAATACGCCTGAACAATCTCACATATATGGGGATCATCATCGACGATCATAATTTTGTACGAGTCCTTCATGTGGTCACCTTCCTGCTATTGAATAGAGCGGCAGCGATATATAAAATATCGATCCCGTCTCGCCGTCGCTGTCTGCATGAACGCTTCCCCCATGTGCCTGAACAATTTCCCTGCAAATCGCGAGTCCGAGTCCACTGCCCTCCACTTTCATGTCCGTGCTTGGCCGATCATATCGGTAATTGCGATCAAAGATTTGCTCGAGTTGATCCGGGGGAATACCCATGCCAGAGTCTTGTACACTAATGATCACAATAGAGGGATCTTCTGTCTCATCCACGGCTAGAGCAAGACGTATGATTCCACCAGTAGAGGTGAACTTCATCGCGTTGGATACGAGATTAAACAAAGCCTGCTCTAATCTTTGCTCATCAATCTCAATGTGCGGAAAGTCAGCCCGTTGATCTTCCCCTCTGCCGATGTCCAGTGTGAAATCCAATCCTGCGTCAAGCACAACCAGCTCATATTGTTCAAAAAAACGATGTAAGAAGTCGGCTGCATGAACTGGCTCCATGTGGTATTCCACTTGTCCTGTCTCCAGATGAGACAAGAAGGACAACTCCCCGATCATATGATTAATCCGTATCGTGTTATCACGAATATACTTTAGGTACTGTTCATTGCGTTCTGGCTTCACCATGTCTTTTACCGCCTCGACATAACCAAGCATGCTGGACAGCGGCAGACGCAAATCATGTGTAATGTAGGCAAGTAGCTTCTTTCTGCCATGCTCTGAGCGGAGTAACTGCTCATACGACTTACGCAGGTCTTCGTGAGCCGCAGATAATGCATGTGTACGTTCCTTCACCAGTTGCTCCAGATTGGTATTCATATCGGTAAGCCTGTCATTCGCTTCCTGAAGCTCATGGGCAATCCGCACCTCGTTTGTTGCTGCCCTTGTAAATCTGGAAGAAAGCAGAATCAGCTGTGCAATCGTGAATATCAACAGACCTGCCGGAGAAGTATTTCCGATTGGCGACCACTCATTGAAGTATAAGAAGTCGTTAATCACCGTAACCAAAGCAACCACGGATACGAGCAGGAAAATCAGAGCTCCCTCCATATGCTGCATAGCCGCTTTGGCTAGCCCAACCATCAGATATGCCATATGAAGAACAACGACCGCACCAATCAACATTAACATTTTGGTATAGATCAGTGCAGGGGTTATGACAACAACCAGGCAGAGTAATCCCGTTACGATTCGGCTGCCAAGACGGAACCATCGTGAGACATAATTCGGGAAAATACATTCATAATACTTGGTAATGACATACCCACCAAGACAAAGAGTCAGATATTCCATTTTAAATTGCAATTCCCACGGGAAATCAGGAAAAAATTGTGTAAACATCAGCTCGCCATTCAGCATGGATCGGATGCCAAACAACAAGGTAAACAGACCAAAGTATAACGGTGCTCTGTCCTGACGGCGGAGCAAGAACAACATCAGATTATATAAGCCAATGACGAGCAGACTTGCTGTTATAAACATGTCTGTGGCAACCTTCAGTTTAGTCTGGACCGTTAATACGTTACTGCCACCCAGTTCTATTTCTTTGGTGATACCGCCACGATTATGATAGAAATTGGATACTTGCATCACGAGTTCTAACGTATCGCTCTCGGGCTGGAAGAACACCAGTTTTGTTGCCAATTGCGGTGTCATGTTACTTTTGTCCTGACCAACCCTACCTGCTTCTGCAAGCAGTTCTCCGTTCACCCATAGTTTATAAGCATGGAAAATGGTAGGTAACCGCAGCGCAAGTCGCTCATTTCTGTCCTGCTCGCTAAGCTTAATGAGCAGACGAAAAGTGGCAAAGCCTTCTCCTGTCAGTTCTTGACCATCCGATTGGTAGCCTAGCCATGATCCAGGTATATTGATATATCGGTCAGACTGTCCACCCATTTCCATACGACTTCGTATATCCTCAGGCGAAAGCAACTGATGCCAGTAAAATGTCCATTCTCCCTCTAACTTTACAGGATTTGTACGAATATGACCCTGAGTTAAATCGAGTATGCCTTGTTCGCTTCTAACGGGAGGGGAATCTGGCGCAGACATCACGGCGTAGCTTATGACCAAACCGATAACAACGACAAAAATGATGTGAAGCAAGATCGTACGAGAACTGACTCGCAGAATATCCCTGAACATGAAGTTGACCCCAATCTACAAAATTCGCTATAAATATCTGAATATCTTCATGATAGCATCAACAAAAGAAAATGTGTGAGTCATGGAGATAAAAACTTCAAGAAAGACCCAGATGACTTCAAAGGTGAACTATTCTTTTGTGCTGTAGCTATTAGAGGGGCGTATCGTTGTGCTGTGCTATACTTTATGTAAATGTTCTGTTGAAGCTTTTCTGAGAATAGGAGGAACTATGTCCTGGAGTAAATTAAAACAACAATTAGAGAGTTTCCTTAGCCCCGCACTGGCCGGCACAGTAGCGTACCGGGCAACCAGTTACCGCTATTCACCGGATAAATCAGGGAGTGGTTATCTGACCGTGGATCAGAAGAATATCCTTAATATGGCGGATACGACGACACCCATACGGTGGTATCAGACCGATCAGGAGATCAAGAATGATCCCAATATCGTAATTCCTGTAAGTATGGAAGAGATTGAAGCCATTCGTAAAGAAACGAAAGGGGCTGTGCCGGAAGAACGACTTGAGATCATGGTGCGAGGTAGAAAAAGCACATCTCATGCTAAGGAACTGTTATCGGCTCAAGCCGCATTGAGCAAATCGAATTTTACGTCGGTAGCAACAATGTTTCTGGCCACTTCAATCGAGGACAATCTGGAGAGCAATGACATTCTGCTCAATATTTTGGCGCTGATCGACAGACGGGTGGGCAAAAAGCGGATTCTGAACATGTCGGATTCGATTAAAATGAAGCATTCTGCCGTGCAGTATTTTTACGAACTGCGCCGCAGGACAGTGTGAAATCGTTATTTCGCATGTTAAATCAAGCTTACAAACAGCTTATAAAGCAAAGAGAGCCGTGCTGTAACACGACTCTTTGCCGAAATAGCCGCTTCTAAGAGCGGTGGACTTCAAACAAGAGCATACACGACCAAGTAGACCGCGACCTTTGTAAGGGGCGGTCTACTTGTGTTTATCAGACCGCAACGCTGTAACTTAGCCAACCAAAGGTTATCATCGGCAAGCTCAAAGGGTAGAGAATGTAATGTAGAGCGGTTTAGAACAAAGTATTTTGTACTACATATTGTTTTTATACTTCAACAAAGATAAGATATAATAAGAACATACGTTTTGTTAATACTATATTTTATACATATTCGGGGGATTACTGTGGTTGAACTTGTTAAGGGGTGAATACGTCCAATGATACAATTAACCAGACGGCAAGCCAGGCGGTTTTTATTGTTAAAGCATGGGTTATTGGGGGAGCATCAATATGTCTTAAAGTCAGGGGTCATGGAATTTACAAGACAGGTTGGTTGCCTTCAATATGATCCTATCGATATCTGTGGAAAAAATGCCGAGTTAGTATTGCAGTCACGCATTCGTGGATTTAGCAAGAACATGCTTGAAGAGTTATTGTATGAAGATCGATTACTGATGGATTATCCCGATAAGAATCTCGCTATAATATCTATTGAGGACTGGCCTTATTTCGAACGGTACAGACAAGCGGCCAGACAGCATGCCGAAAGCTATCCCCAGATGGAGACGCTCACAAGGCAAGTACGGGATTATATACAGCAAGTTGGTCCGGTAAGTTCGAATGAATTAAATGCATTGCAACTAGAAGGAGATTTCACTTGGCGTTCAGCCATTCACTGGAGTAGTGGGAACAATGTTTCGCGCTCGGTGTTGGAGCAGATGTATTCGACAGGTGAACTGGTTATCCATCATAAAAAAGGAACACGTAAATATTATGATCTGGCTGAGAAGCACATACAATCTGATTTATTGCACGCTCCGGAACCGTTATTGAACGAATTAGATCATCACAAGTGGAGAGTATTGCGCCGAATCGGTGCGGTTGGTTTACTGTGGAATCGTGCATCCGATGCCTGGCTTAATATATGGGGGTTAAAGACAGAGCAGCGGAACAGGGCTTTTCATGAGCTATTGCTGGAAGATCGCATTATTGCTGTTGAGGTAGAACAACTCAAGGAACGTTTATACTGCCGGACAGAAGACTTACCTATGATTGAACACATACTGCAAAATCCGGAGTTACAAGAGCGTTGCGAATTAATTGCTCCACTGGATAATTTAATGTGGGATAGAAAGCTTATTTATGCATTGTTTGAGTTCGACTATAAATGGGAGATCTATACGCCAGCTCTCAAACGGAAATTTGGTTATTATGTGTTGCCTTTACTGTATGGAGACCGGTTCATTGGGAGAGCCGAGATTATCGTGGAACGGAAATCTGGAAGGCTTGTTGTTAAACATGTCTGGTACGAAAAAGACATGCAGCCAACCGAAGAACTTGTAGCCGTGGTGAAGGAATGTTTCGAGCGGTTTGCAATATTCAATGACTGTGAGACGATTTCAATAGAGGGAAAAGACTAAAAACTAAACATCAAAATTGAAGAGCATACATGTGTTTGTTCCCCAGTTGTTATAGCTTGAAACTATAACCAGTCATACTTTTTTGGTATCTCTTCTAACCCCTCTCCGCGTGATATGATAATCATATACAACGAGGGGGTTATTTACATGACTGACAAGTTCCAGATCGTAGGCAGTTTATTGCGGCCGGAAGAGCTGCTGACATATAAAACACAGATTGAACACCGGGATGATATCCAGTATCCATTCTATGAAAACTTTCAAGGATACCAGCAATGTGAGACGAAAGCGATTGAACAAGTGATCCAAAAAGAGATCGAGAACGACTTGTCTGTTATCACGGACGGCGAATTCTCCAAATCGATGTGGCATCTCGACTTTGTGTGGGGATTTGGCGGAGTGGAGCGGTATATTGCGGATCATGGGTACTTTTTCCGGGATGTGGACGGCACTTCTAAATATGAAACACGTAAAGATATCGGGCTGCGTATTACGGGGCAACTGAGCGGCAAGAATCATCATTTCATTCAACTGTTCAAGCAGTTACAAGACCAAGCGGGTGACCAGCAGACCAAACTTTGCATTCCATCGCCGTCCCATATTTTCGGTGAATTATCGTGGTCGGACAACATTGGGGGCAAGGATGCCGTATACCAGAATACACAGGAGCTGAAAGCCGGCTTGGTAAGTGCTTATAAGGAATTTGTGCAGGAGTTTGCAACTGCGGGTGGTAAAATTCTGCAAATGGATGACTGTCTCTGGGAGCTGTTTGCCGATGACAATCCGAACTCGCCTTTTACCGGAGAGCATATCAATCAAGAGGACGTACAGGGTCTCGCCACGGAGTTTATTGATATCAACAATACGGTCATTGACTTCGGTCATAGTCTGGGTCTGAAAATGTGGACACATAACTGCCGCGGCAACTATGACTCCCGTAACATGGGCGGCGGATCGTATGTGAAGATTGCGAATCTGTTCCTGAAGCAATTGAAGTATGATCGTTTCTTCCTGGAGTGGGATGATGATCGTGCGGGTTCCATCGAAGCGCTGGAAGTGTTCAAAGACAGACCGGATACAGAAATTGTATTGGGTCTGCTGTCCTCCAAAACAAGTACGCTCGATGATGAGGAGCGCGTGGTTCGTCTGCTGGACGAAGCCTCCAAGATCATTGACAAAGATAGGCTACTGCTGTCTCACCAATGTGGTTTTGCCTCCTGTGATGGCGGGAACGAACTGAGCGAAGCCCAGCAGTGGGCGAAGATTCATCAGGGTCAGCAAATTGCGAAGCAATACTGGGGCAACTAATTTCTATAACATATAGATATTTTCATAGGGCGATCTTTTCCGAGCAGGATTCGGGAGAGGTCGCCTTTTTATTTTAACTGATTCGTTGCCGTGTGATCGTTATGTCCGTTTTGTGATTCTTCTCACTTTCCTGACCCGACATCTGCTCTACACTTAATGGCATGTAGATAGGGGGAGAATGGATGACGATGCCACAGATCAAGGGGCAAATGCAGCAGTTAAGGCCGCAGATGAAGCCACGTGATTATACCCAATATCCGTTCATCGTGATCTGGGAAGTGACCCGGGCATGTGCGCTGAAATGTGTGCATTGCCGGGCAGAGGCCCAGTATCGGGCTGATCCACGTCAACTGACCACCGAACAGGGAAAAAGGCTGATAGATGATATTGCCGCTATGCAGGAACAACCATTATTTGTTTTCACGGGGGGTGACCCGCTAATGCGGCCAGATCTGTTTGAACTGGCGGAGTATGCGATTCGGGAGAAGGGGCTACCCGTGTCCATGACGCCTAGTGCCACCCCGAAGGTCACTCAAGCGGCAATTATGCAAGCGAAGGAAGTCGGTTTATCCCGCTGGGCGTTTAGTCTGGATGGGTCAACGGCCGAGATCCATGATCATTTTCGCGGAACCAGAGGTTCTTATGATATGACGATGAGGGGCATTCGATTTTTGCAGGAAGCAGCCATTCCGATTCAAATCAACACGACCGTTTCCCGTTATAACCTCCACGATCTGGAGGCCATCAGCCGTAAGGTGAAAGAGATGGGCGTTGTGCTGTGGAGTCTGTTTTTCCTCATTCCGACAGGCAGAGCTCAGGAGAAAGATATGATCACAGCGGAAGAGCATGAACAGGTCATGAAGTGGATGGTGCAGCTTGCTCATGAGATGCCTTACGGTGTGAAATCAACGGAGGCGCCTCACTACAGACGAGTAATGATACAGCAACGGACAGCAGGAGCAGAACAGGCCTCAGAGCAGAACTCCAAGCAAGGCTTAGAACTTCAATCCGAGCAGAGCGCAGGAAATCATGCAGATCTTGCCAAGGGTCTCGCCAAACGCAAAGATATGCTGGGACGTGCACCGCAAGGGGTCAATGATGGGGACGGGTTTGTGTTTATCAGTCACACGGGGGACGTCTATCCTAGCGGTTTCTTGCCCGTGGTGTGCGGTAATGTGAAGAATGAGTCGCTAATTGAGGTGTACCGGAATTCACCGGTGATGCAGACCTTACGGGATAAGTCGAAATTGAACGGAAAATGTGCAGTCTGCGAGTACAAAACGATGTGTGGTGGCTCCAGAGCAAGAGCGTATGCAATGACGGGAGATTACATGGACAGTGATCCTTCCTGTGCCTATATCCCGGCGGCGCTGCGTTAAAGTTTATATGGCGGGAAGTGTGGCATGGATAATCAACGCACGAAACAAGTTGTCATCGCTGGCGGTGGCATTACCGGATTGAGCGCAGCTTATTATATCGAACAGTTTTGCAGAGCGAATGATGTTGCAGCAGAACTTATTATTGTTGAAAAAAATGATCGATTCGGTGGACATGTGCACACCGGTAAAAGGGATGGATTCGTGATCGAACGGGGGCCCGATTCTTTTCTCGCACGGAAAACCTCCATCATTGAGCTTATGCAGGAGCTCGGTATGGGTGAAGAACTCGTTGGTACGCGTCCAGGGGTGTCGCATAGCTATATCGCCTATCGGAATAAACTGCATCCGATCCCGGATGGCTTTATGCTCGGTGTGCCTACGAAGTGGAAACCCTTCGTAACAACTCGTTTATTGTCCCTTCGGGGCAAGGTGCGAGCAGCGGCAGATCTTGTTTTGCCGCGGAGGTCGAGCAGGGAGGATGAGTCTCTGGGGCAACTGCTACGCAGACGCCTTGGCGATGAAGTACTGGAGCAGATCGCCGAGCCGCTCTTGGCAGGCATATATGCAGGCAATGCGGACGGACTGAGCGTACAAGCAACGTTTCCAATGCTACAGGAAACGGAGCAAAAACACCGTAGCCTGATCGTGGGCATGCTGGGTGTGAGAAAAAGCCGCGCCCCAAAGCAAACAGTCAAGCCTACGGCTCAAACCACAACGGAGTCTACGTCACAACCTACAACTATATCGGCAACCCGTCCAGCTCCCAAACCCGCATCAAAACCATCGGGCACGGCCACTCGAAGCATGTTTTTGAGTGCACGGGGCGGACTGGAAGGTGTGGTAACGCAACTTGAACAGACACTTTCTTCCACAGCGCATTTGATCAGGAACACGGCAATTTCCCGTGTGTCGAAAGCAGAACAAGAGCAAGGAAAAGATACTATACGTTATACGGTTCAGTTTAACAATGGAACGACGCTTGCGGCGGATGCGGTAGTGGTTGCGACTCCAGCGTATGCAGCAGCGGATATGCTTGCACATGAGCATGAGGCGATTGCAGAACACCTGCGTGCGATCCCGTATGCTTCGGTGATGAACGTCGTACTTGCTTATAGCGAGCAGGACGTGGGTGTTTCCCTGAATGCATCCGGCTTTGTTGTACCGCGCAAGGAAGAACGCAAAATTACAGCCTGCACCTGGACATCATCTAAGTGGGAGCATACAGCGCCGAAAGGTCACATTCTTTTGCGAGCCTATGTGGGGAAATACGGCCGTGACCCGATGAGTCATCAGCTTACCGATGAAGAAATCATTGCTGAAGTACGCCGCGAATTACAGGATACCATTGGGATCTCCGCAGAGCCTGTTTTTACAGAGATCAACCGATTACCGTTATCCATGCCCCAATATCAAGTCGGGCATCTAAAACGAATCGCAGAGGTTGAGAAGTTACTGGAAGATGTTATGCCTGGAGTGTACGTTGGTGGCGGAGGTTACCGCGGAATTGGCGTTCCGGATTGTATCTCTCAGGGCAAGGCTATGGCGGAGAAAGTCATTGGCACGTTGTTGGGAACTAGATAAACATAAAGAAGCGGCAGCCTGTCCCGAAATTCAATCGGGGGAAGCTGCCGCTTTTTTTATTGGCAGGGCGCTGAATTTACTTACGCTGTAATGATCGGCTCAAGGAATATATACACACGATCCGGGGATTTGGATCACGCTATTTCGCAGTAGCCTGCTGCGCCAGCCATTCTTTTTTTAATATCGCATATTGATACGTATTCTCGTATTTCGGCGTGCCGTCTTCATTTTTCACAAAAGAAATAAACTCAAGGAACAGACCTTCCCTGCGCATGCCGAGTTTCTCACATAGCTTCTGAGACCGGAAGTTATCGTCTTCCACGTAAGCGTAAATTCTCCGAATTCCCTGCTCCATAAAGAGGTATTCCATGAAGGCACGAGCACTCTCGCTGGCGTATCCTTTTCCCTCAAACCTCCCGTTAAAATTCCAGCCGACACTATACGTATCTGGGTCTGATTTTGAGTCTGAATTCGATTTCGAGTCCGAATCTGAATCTGAATCTGGATCATGGCCCTCTGTCATCCCAAACAATTCTCCAATGATCTCATTGCTGTCTTTTAGACAAACGGCGATATGGGAGTCGTCCTTGCTTCGTTTCTCTACCTCAGCGATTGCTTCCTCAAGTGTTGACAGCTGGTGATCCATAAAGCAGTTCACTCGTGGATTCGCGGTATACTCGAGCAATCCGGCCGCATCCGTTGCGGCAAAATTACGTAAAATCAATCGATCCGTTACAATGTTTTGCATATATGGTTCCTCCAATGATGACGGAAATAGATCATGCATATCTAATCCATATTCCGTATTTCGTGTTTTGTTGTGTGTGTGATGGCATCGTACATATTCAACTCTTCTGTCATCTTTATCCTTTTTTCGGTGCCAAGTCTCTCGGCTTAACTAAAGCAGGCGCAGTTTTTGTTTTTAACGTCGTGTTGAGTCCCTTTGTCTCGTTTATCTCCTTGATCTCACTATCTTCATTGTTCTCCATATTCTTAATTGTCGGATTCATTTTATCCGCTTTGGAGAACAGATTCATTAATTTGTCCTTGTAGATGTATCCGAATATAAATCCAACGACAGCAATAACCGATATGATGATGGCAATGGTATATTGTTGCATATGAAGGTTGGAACCTACCACGGCCGAAGCGATAATCCAGGGCAAACGTCCAATCAGCAGAATAGTGAAGAAGCGTAAAGAGCTGATGGATGTCAGCGCAGCGACAAAGACGAGCATGTCTTTGGGCAACCCGGGAACGAGGAAAAAGATAAACAAAAAGGCAGCAAATTTTCGCTCATCATGCATGAATGACATCCATTTCATATTTTGCTTCCGTAGCAGGCGCGATACAAAGTCACGACCGATAAAACGGGTGAAATAGAATGCGATCGCTGATCCTATGATCAGACCGACCGTAGTATAGAAGGAGCCGAGTGCAGTACCGTAGATATATCCACCGGCAATCTGTACGACCTCTCCGGGAATAGGCGCAACGACGATCTGTAGAATTTGAAATAAAATAAACATGATCGGGCCCCAGTGTCCCGTTGAATGAATATAAGCTCTGAAATTATCCATCGACGACATGATTTTAATGATAGCTGGTGCATAATAGATCAGCAGAACTGTGGATACGACAGCGATCAGACCCAGCAGTACTTTCATCACGATACGTTTTGAAGTTTGCGGCATAGCTGAAGACTCCTTTTTTAATTACTTTGACTATTAACAGTATAAATCGAAATCATGAAGAGATACCTACTTAACTTCTTAAGAATTCTTAAGGCGATCCTGATCCGCTGGCTCTGTCAAAACACGCAGACTATACTGGAATGAACGGAGGGATTTCGAATGAACAACAACAAGCAGATTTTAATTGCAGATGATAATAGTGAGATTCGTGAGATCGTGAAGATTTTACTAGAAAGTGAAAGCTACGAAGTCATTGAAGCCGTCGACGGCCAAGATGCGGTAGATAAAGTAACGGAAGAGACAGATCTTATTATTCTGGATATGATGATGCCCAATAAGTCTGGACTGAAGGCATGTCTGGAGATTCGTGAAAAAACGAGTGCGCCGATCTTGTTCCTGACAGCAAAAACACAGGATTCGGATAAACAACTAGCCTTTTCGTCGGGGAGCGATGACTTTTTGTCCAAGCCATTCTCGTATACCGAACTGGTGGCAAGGGTCAAAGCGCTGCTTCGCCGATATTATGTCTACCGGGGCAAGGAGAAGATCGAAGAGGCTGAGAACATTGCGGTGAAGGATCTGACCATTCACAAGGATGCCAAATCGGTGTATATCGGTGAGAAAGAAATCTCGCTGACGGAAATTGAGTATCAGATTCTGTTGCTCTTGGCGTCCAAACGAAGAAAGGTTTTCTCAGCCGAAAATATCTATGAGAGCGTGTGGCAGCAGCCTTATTTTTATACTTGTAATAACACGGTAATGGTTCATATTCGTAATCTGAGAAACAAGCTGGAAGATGACCCGCAGCATCCTAAATATGTGCAGACCGTTTGGGGGAAGGGGTACAAAATTGAATAAACTGCTCATCGGAAAAAAACTGAAGCTCAAGCTGGTACTTGCCATTATTCTCTCGCTGTTCGTTGCCGTAGGTACATTCATCGTCTTGCAGGTGGTTGGTGAGACGGCACTGGACAGTTATCTCAGCAAATCGACGTTTATCGAAAACAGGCAGCAGGATGCGCTGAAACGATTCCAGACCATGGTAAGCAGTGAGCACTTGTCCACGCAGGATCATCAGAGACTCTCGGAATGGATTCGTGGGGAGCGGTACTTGGAGCTATTCATATTTGAACAGGATAAATTGATTTATGCATCCAACACGGAAGCGGATCCTGCGATAAATAAAGAGCTAATAACTCAGTTCTTACCGTCCAGAACACCGATTACAACCGTCCAGTTTGCAGATCAGCCGGCTCAGATTTATTTGGTTGGTTTCTATGAATATCAGTACTATAACTTGCTTTTGATTTTGACGGTATTCGCAGCTTTGATTGTGTTTATTGTTGCATTCTTGCTCATGATTAATCGGAAAATATCCTATATTGGCAAGCTTGAGCGGGAGATCAAAATACTGGAAGGCGGCAATCTGGATTATAAGATTACAGTGTCTGGTAAAGACGAGCTGTCATCGCTGGCATGGAGTATCGACGAGATGCGAAAATCTTTTGTGGAACGGCTCGGTAGCGAGGAGAGGGTGAGAAGTGCGAATCGAGAGTTGATTACGGCGATTTCTCATGATTTGCGCACACCGCTCACGATTCTGCTTGGATACATGGACATCATTGAACTGGGTAAATACAAGACACAGGAGGATCTGCACCAGTATATTCACAATAGCCGAGAGAAGGCGTATCAGATCAAGATTCTATCAGATAAGCTGTTTGAGTACTTCACGGTCTCTTCTGCATCAGAGGAAGAGGATGTGGAATCCGAAATCTATGATGGGCGAGAGTTGCTTGATCAGCTTCTGGATGAGCAACTGGCCTTAATGGAAAATTTCGATGTTGAGTTGAAGCAGAAATACGGGGAACAGGCCTTTTTGATCGAGTTGAATCTTGTTGCGATCCGTCGTGTGTTTGATAATATTTTCTCGAATATAAAGAAATATGCGGATCGTTCTCATCCAGTGGATATCGATTTATCTATCGAGCAACACACTTTAATCATGACCGCTCGGAACCGGATTAAACCTGTGGACAAAACGAAGGACAGTAACGAGATCGGACTCGTCAGTTGCCAGAAAATCATCGAACAGCATAACGGAACATTGAAGATATCTGAGCAAGAGGAAACATTTATCCTACAGATCGAACTGCCCGTTATTCTCAGTAAATGAGATCGGAAGTCGTATGGTTTCAAGACACGCCCTAGGCAGAAATAATACATTTTTGATTATTCGATGTAACTTCCAAGTGTTAGGAAGGGTTATATAAGAGAGTAGCAAAAGGGGAAAAAGTGTAAATGAAAATGATTTAAAAGTAAGGAACACAATGTGATTGAGGGGAGAGGCTTCATGAAGAACAATCATACTCCACTGAGTAAAACTCGAGTTTTAGAAGAACTGGACTCGCTTGGTTATTCGAACCGAATGAAAGAGATTGCACGACTGGGACGGCATCATCTGGCTGTGGGCGCGAAAGATTACGCTACGCTTCTGATTGAGCTACTGGACAGCGGGACAGCGTACGAGGCACATCTGGCGTTAACCGGAGCTGGCGCGGTAAAGGATGCACAAGCTGTTATACATGCGTTAAATCATCCCAAGGCTGGGGTCAGGGGCCGGGCTGCCCGGATGCTCGCAGAGGTGGTCACTGATCCGGGTTATGACATTGAAACCGAGATCGTTTCGATGTCGCACCATTGTCGTCAACAACTGTTGCGGAGCATTGTGAAGTATACCAGACAGGACTGGGCAGAACGGCTGTTGCCGGTCGTATTGGAACGTTGGGGCGCAGATGACGCTATTTTCCTGCTATCCATGTGTGGTGAAGCAACGGTTCGCACACGATTGCCACAGCTTGGATATGCAATTGATAATTGGCGAACCATAACAACCCGGAACCCGGACCTGGTCGCTGCTTACTTAGAAAATGCCTTGAATCAAGTATCGGAGAGCGACAGGTCCAGTGTGTGGTATGAGATGGGCACGGTAGTAGAGAAGCTGAGTATATTGAGACCAGCAGCAGTCCTGGAATATGCATTGTCTTATGGTCCAAAAGAACAGATTCATCCTGTGATTAAGAATCAACTGGGTATCCTGATTCGGACCAGCCCTGAGCAAGTATTTGAACTGCTCGCGAGGCAGGAGACAAGGGCATATCTGCTGAATAACGGAGTTCCGGCGGGTGTGTTGAAAAAGAGAAGATACTTCACCACTGCACAATGGACTGCTCTGGTGACTATGCTTGCCGAAGCTCCTTTTCAAGTGGCAAAGGTGCTGGATACGCTCGCGCCTTCAAGCCGTGAAGCGTTATTTGATGCAGCGTACCCGGTGCAGGAGCGAACGAATCGAATGTTCCCTATGGCCCTGCTCGATGTACTGCCGCATCAGTTACGCGACAAAGAAGCGGTTCGCATGCTCACCCTGCGAGAAGTCCGGGAAGACCGGGGCAGAACGTTCGAAATGACAACACGTCGTCTGATTGCACAAGTTAGAGAGACGCTGGAGCAGGCTGTTCAGGTATCGAACGCGGATGAGCGTGCTATGGCTTATTCCCGGCTGATTCAAAGCACGGCTCTGTCCCGTAGTGGGATGGAGGACACGTTACGGTTCCTGACGAGAGTGAAAAACGATCAGGACCCGGTACGTTTTATGGTAATGACAGAACTATCGAGATGTCCGGTCACGTTGTTTAAGGAAGAGCATGTGCCACATCTGACGATCCTGGTGGACAGTGTCATTGAGGCCAGAGATACTTCGTATGGAACCAGAACGGGAGTCGAGCAATTGGCTTTTGACATGCTGCTGGAGCATGCAAGTGAACCTGGGCGTCGCTTGTTCCAATTTGCGCTTAGAGCGATCAAGCGCATGGCGATGCGTGATGGGCAGTTTATGTTATTTTCCAGAGAGTGGAACAGTCTGCCGCAGGCCGCACTCGAAACCTTATTTGATGAGATCTATGCTATAGGTGTAGAAGCGAACAAGCGGGAGAGTGACTACGTCGTTCTACAGATGGCTAGTGCATTTGGCAAAGCGATTGATCGACTGCCCAAACTGCACGACCTGCTCGAGGAATTGGTGAAGAGTAAAAAGTCAGCGGCTCAAGCCGTCAGGTACTGGCTCGCTCCCTACAAGACCAGGGATAAACGGGTTAGGGAGCTGCTGGATCTTGATCCGACATTCATCTCATTTTATGAAGTGTTTGAGCATTTACACCGGAAACGTCAGGAGTGGCTAGATCCGTTTATCTCTGGCAAAGTCCTCAAAGGCAAGCATTTAACGGGGAAAACCATCTATCTGGTTCCAGCATATCATGGCTTTTATCGCTGGTTGCCTCGTCAGCAACAAGCGCTGGCTTCGCTACTTGACCGAGTGGCACAAGACAACAAGCGAAACTTCTATGAGCGTGCAAATGCGATGCGGAGTTTGGCGGGTATGCCGGATTATCGTTCGAATCCATTGCTAGAGAAGCTACTAACTGATCCGGAAGTACATATCGTGGAGGCTGCCCTGCATGCTTTTTCGTTAACGGAGGAACCGGAAGACGCCCTACCTGTGTTGTTAAATAATCTGGATGGAGATCGTGCACGAGTAGCGATGTACTCCATTCCGAGGTGCGCACGCAGGGTGAACCCGGTGTTGCTCACGTCCATGCTTTCGAGCCTGTTGGACCGGGAAAAACTCAAGATTACGGTGCGGAAAGAAGCGGTTCGGTTGCTGGGAACTTATAAAAGTAGTGAAAGTGTGACCTTACTCATCCGTGAATTTGAGAAGCCGAAGCGGCACAAGGATGTCATTATTGCTATTGGTCATGCGGCCAGACAATGTCTGGACGATGAGCGAAGCTGGACAATGATGAGTATCATGGCGTCCTCTTCGGATCGAGACATCGCGCGCAGTTTGCTGAATCAGCGTCCGGATGAACTTCCGGTGGAAGCGCGACTGCGATATTTACAGTGGATTACCGAAATTGCGGGGCATGATGACCCGATGGTATCGATGGAAGCCTTTCATGCGATGTCACGCTGGGGACATGTAAGTGCAGAGGTCATTTCACAATGTGCTGGCAAAGCACTAATCGATCTACAGGATGGTACGCGCTGGAAAGCCGCGATTCTTGCCTTGGTCACGGTTAGCAGGGACGGGAAAGTGAATGATGAGGTCGTACAAGTCATCCGGCAGTTGGCTGAAGTGGAGGCCCAGGACGACTGGAACGCAGGTAGAGAGCGGGATTTACCTCATCGTCAACGTTTGCTGGAGTTAATTGATCAGCTTGTCTCGGGTTCTATATCGGTGAAAAGGCGACTTGCTCCATTATATGCATCCATTATCAGGACTCTTCAGCATCATGAATCGCTGAAGCTCACGGCGATTCGTCTGCACCTGGCTGCAATGGATTGGAGCCAGCCGGATCAGGCGCTACTTCAGTTGTATCCTGTTATTGATATCGCTAATGCGCATCCGTATGTACTTGAATCGGTCGATCGGCAGATTAAGCGTACGGTGCTTGATGGGAAAGGATATTGGAAACCGGAGCAGCTACTCCACATCGTAGATGTGTTGAGAACGCGGACGGATATTGCTTCTTCCTGGATTGGACTATCTTTGCTCAAGGTCGCTGGTGAGGATTTACTATGGAATCAGGATTGCCGCAATTGCTTAAGAGCTTACCGACAGCATGAACAAGAAGCGGTTCGTCTGCTGGCGTTGGACAGTTGGACAATACTTGAATAACATCATAGTTTTCACTACAATCGAGTAGAATAAGTGCGCTGCACCACTATATGCTAATGAACCGGGGGAGAATGAGGATGACCATGAACTCCATTGAAAATGAAAAAGATCTGTCACCGGAACAACGTGATGAATTGTTCAAGGCATTAAAGACCCGTTTTGAAAAGAATATGAGTCGTCATTCCGATCTGGAATGGGCTAACGTAGAGGCTAAACTGGAAGCAAACCCGGACAAACTATGGTCACTGCACGAGATGGAGAAGACGGGCGGCGAACCGGATGTTGTGGAGTTGGACAGTGAGACAAGTGAATATATCTTTATAGACTGTTCACCAGAGAGTCCCAAGGGTCGCCGTAGTGTATGTTATGATCAGGCTGCACTGGATGCACGCAAAGAGAACAAACCTAAGCATAGCGCTGTTCAAATGTGCATCGAGATGGGCATTGAGCTTTTGGATGAGACCCAGTATCGTGAACTTCAGCAACTGGGGAACTTTGATCTGAAAACATCCAGCTGGGTGGTGACACTTGAACATATTAGACAGCGGGGTGGAGCCATTTTTTGCGACCGCCGTTACGATACCGTGTTTATGTACCATAACGGGGCAGAGTCCTATTACGCTGCAAGAGGTTTCCGTGGTTTGTTAAGGGTGTAAATGAAATATAGTTTGGATTAGGTTAGATGAAATAGGGCACTCCCAACAGTAATAGAGAGGAACGATTCGGCAGGTTGCGAATTGTTCCTTTTTTGGTTTTAATTAAGCCAAGTTAAGTGAGTTAAGCTATATAAGTTGAACTATTCTTTTACACAATAACGGAGAGGACAGAAAAAACCTGAAAAAGCGGAGCTAAAAGCTTTCTGAAAGAAAGCTAGCATCGGAAGCATACGCTTCGCCTTTATCACCGGATTTTCCCCTTTGGAAAAGGGAATCCAAAAAATCCGGGGATAACAGCTACTCTCCAGGTTATTCTGTCATCAGAGTGGGCCGTGTAAAATCTTTAGTTCAACTTATATAGATCTCCTTTGTCATTTGGCTCCTCAATATGCACCATAACCCGAACCAGATAATCCTCCGCATGCTGCAGCACAATCTCATCCTGCATGTAATCCTCGTAAGCATCACCCTTAATGACATACTGTTTCTTCTCTATATGATCAAAGATTTGCGGAAAAAACCTCTCGGTATCTCCATAGTCGGCTCTGGCATAAGAAACAAGATAATATCCCTCCGGCATATACGCCTGTTCATGATGCTCTGTTGTCATGTAGCTATACATATGGGAGATCATATCTCCATCCTTGCGTAGCAGATCTGCTTTAGGAATGATGACGCCGCCGGGATAACCGAGCGGGGCATGTTCCTTGTTCAAACGTACTCGAAAATCCTCCCAAAGTTCCTCAGGGAACTCCTTTTTGGATGAGTAGATACGGCGGCTCAGCAGCAAGGGGGTTTCAGGTTGCCAGATGACATGCATTTGGCTGGTGTCGAGGTGCATGGATTGCTCTATATTTTCCGCACGCTGCATAATCATTTGTTTGGCCTGAGTCAGTTTGGCAATCTGCAACTGTAGATTCTCCTCCTGTTTGCGCAAAAGTTGAAGAGTCGTTTCTGGAGAACGCTCACCGAGATGTTGCTGAATCTCCTCCAGGGACATGCCGAGCTCTTTGAAAATATGAATAACACCGATCGTTTCAAACTGGCTGTGGCTGTAATAGCGATAACCGTTATCTGCAACATAGGCAGGCTTGAACAGACCAATGCGGTCGTAGTAAATGAGGGTTTTGCGCGAAACCTCGGACAGCTTGGAAAAAGCGCTAATGGACAACATTTCATTGGAATGCATAAGTACCTCCAGGTCGAAAATAATGGATTGACTGTATAGTTGCTATACAGTTTATAATACAGCTGTTCTGACCGCCGATCTACCTTTAGATCGCAGATCAGCGTGTTTATTTTAGATGAGGAGAATGCTTATGGTCAGGAAATTACTGCAAAGTGTACGTGAATATAAAAAGGATACGTGGCTGACGCCTTTGTTTTTACTTGGTGAAGTGGCCATGGAAGTCATTATTCCGCTGTTTATGGCTGAATTGATCGATCAGGGGATCACGGGGGGCCAGATGAATCAGGTAACCAAGTACGGCTTGATTCTGGTGTTGCTTGCCCTGGTGTCTCTGGTGTTTGGAGCGCTGGCGGGTAAACATTCTGCAATCGCAATGTCGGGATTTGGCAAAAACTTGCGTTACGACCTGTTCCGTCATGTGCAGCAGCTGTCGTACTCCAATATGGATAAATTCTCGACCTCAGGGATCGTCACCAGGCTGACTACGGATATTACGCATGTGCAAAATGCATTTCTGATGATTATCCGGATTGCCTTCCGCAGCCCGGTCATGATGATTTTTGCAACGATTATGACGTATCGTATCAGCCCGTCCATCGCTACATGGTTCGTGATTGTTATACCCGTGCTGGCAATTGGCATGATGATTATCATGAAGTATTCTTTTCCGATATTTGAGCGTGCCTTTGACAGTTACGATGATCTCAATAAAGTTGTGCAGGAAAACGTACGCGGTATCCGGGTTGTGAAATCCTATGTGCGAGAAGAGCGTGAGGTATCCAAGTTTCAGGTCGTATCCCAGCGAATATTTGCACAGATGGCTAAGGCAGAACGCATTCTGTCGTATGAACTTCCATTGATGCAAATTGTGATGTATGCCGTGATGCTGATGATCTCATGGATTGGAGCCAAACTGGTTGTGGGCGGAAACATGACTACCGGGGAGCTTACGAGTGTATTCGCGTATTCCATGCAAATTCTAATGAGTTTGATGACGCTGGGTATTGTTGTCATTATGGTTGCCATTGCTCGGGCTTCGGCGGGAAGGATTAATGACCTGTTAAGTGAACAGCCGGACATTACCAGCCCTGAATCGCCAGTTACAGAGCTGCACAGTGGCGAGATTGAATTCCGCAATGTGTCCTTCCGTTACTCAGGCAAAGCCGAGAATTATGCCCTGTCTGGCATCAATCTGCAAATTTCTTCGGGACAGACGATTGGTATTATTGGAGCTGCGGGCAGTGCAAAATCTACCTTGGTACAGTTGATTCCACGTCTATATGATGCGAGTGAGGGTGAAGTGCTTGTCAGTGGTGTCAATGTGAAGGAGTACGATCTAAGTTTGCTTCGCAGCCAGGTCGCGATGGTATTGCAAAAAAACGTCCTGTTTGAAGGCACGATTAAGGAGAATCTGCGTTGGGGCAATGAACATGCTACCGATGAAGAGTTGATCGAAGCGTGCAAAGCAGCGCAGGCACATGAGTTTATTTCCACGTTTCCGGATGGATATGACACTCATTTGGCACAAGGCGGTACGAACGTTTCGGGAGGTCAGAAGCAGAGACTGTGTATTGCCAGAGCTTTGCTCAAAAAACCGAAGATTCTGATTCTGGATGACTCTACCAGCGCGGTAGATACACGGACCGACGCGTTAATTCGCAACATTTTCAAAGAAAGCATACCGGATACAACTAAAATTATCATTGCCCAGCGTATTGCATCTGTGGAAGATGCCGATCAGATTGTCGTGCTGGATGAAGGCAAGATGGTAGATATCGGAACCCATGAGGAACTGCTGGGTCGAAATACAATTTATCAAGAGGCTTATTATACACAGACGAAAGGCGGTGAAGCACTGGATGGATAACATTCAATATGGCCGGACGATAAAACGTCTGCTAACCTACTTTAAGTATTACAAATTCAGAACGACACTAGCGCTGATCCTGGTGCTGGTGAGTTCTGCCGTCTCTGTTGCTTCAGCGGCCTTTCTGCGATTGCTGATCGACGACTTTATTACGCCGCTACTTGGAAATCAAAATCCAGTATTTGATGCCTTGTTACAGGCTTTAATCATTCTGGCTGTGATCTATGCTGCTGGAGTCATCAGTATATTTGTCTCGAAACGGCTGATGATTACCGTCTCACAGCAGATTATGAAGAGGATTCGTGACCGCTTATTCGATCACATGCAGAAGTTGCCGATTAAATATTTTGACCGTAAAGCCCACGGGGATATTATGAGTCATTACACGAACGATGTGGATACGCTGAACATGATGCTGACGGATGGATTGCCCCAGCTGTTGTCCACTGCCGTGACAGTGGTGGTCGTTCTCGGTACGATGTTGTTTCTTGATGTGCCTTTAACGATCGTGGTTGTGCTAGGTGCACTCGCGATGCTTTGGGTTACCAAAACCGTCGGTACCAAGGCAACCGAGCATTTTTTTCAGCAACAGGAGTCTATCGGGGTTGTGGATGGATATATCGAGGAGATCATTCATGGGCAAAAGGTAGTGCAAGTGTTTGGTCGCGAGCAAAAAGCGATGGAACAATTCGCACATCTGAATGAAAAATTGTTTGACGACTCGGCGACAGCTAACAAATATTCGAATATTCTCATGCCAATCAATGAGAATCTGTCGACATTAATCTACGTGCTTGTGGCTATTGCGGGCGGAGCTATGTCCATATCGGGCTGGAACGCCGGTCTGAGTCTGGGGATTATTGCAGCTTTTTTGAGTTTATCCCGTAATTTCACAATGCCGATTGCCGAAATCTCCTCGCAGGTCAGCATGTTTGTCGTAGCTGTTGCAGGGGCTCAGCGGATATTTAACATGATGGATGAACAGCTTGAAGCAGATGAAGGCCGTGTGACCTTGGAAAAAAACAAGGATCAGGCCGGATGGGTCTGGAAACTGGAGGACGGAACAAGCGTTGTTCTGAAAGGCAAAGTGGAGTTTAAGGATGTCAGTTTTACGTATGGCGGAAAGAAACAAGTGCTCCAGAATATTACGTTATATGCCAAGCCTGGACAGAAGCTTGCGTTCGTGGGTGCAACGGGTGCAGGCAAGACTACTGTAGCCAACCTGCTCAATCGTTTCTACGATATAACTGAAGGTGAGATCATCTATGATGGCATCAACATTCAGCGTATTCGCAAAGCAGATTTGCGGCGTTCCTTGGGAATTGTACTGCAGGATACCCATCTGTTCTCGGGTACGGTCGCTGAGAATATTCGCTACGGAAGGCTGGAGGCCAGTGACGATGAGGTCATTCAGGCGGCGAAGCTGTCGTATGCGGCGAGTTTTATTGAACGTCTGCCTGACGGGTATGAGACCCGGCTGGATGGTAACGGCAATGGACTGTCACAGGGACAGAGCCAGTTGCTAGCGATTGCCAGAGCAGCGATTGCGAGTCCGCCGGTCATGATTCTGGATGAAGCCACTTCATCTATCGATACACGTACCGAAGCGCTGGTTCAGAAGGGGATGGATAATCTGATGCAGGGCAGAACGGTATTTGTCATTGCCCACCGTTTGTCTACCGTGCGGAATTCCGATGCCATTATGGTGCTGGAGCATGGTAAGATCAAGGAACGTGGCGACCATGAACAGCTGTTAGCAGCGAAAGGTACGTATTATCAATTGTATACTGGAGCTTTTGAGTGGGATTAATGTGACTGATCCAGAGAGTGCTCGTAAAACAGCTAAATGGTAAGATAGAAAAAAGAGAAATATAAGATAGACAAGACCAAAAGAGCCGTGCATATTGCATGGCTCTTTTTTGTCGGACAGATACTTGCTGAAGGAAGAAGCAGATATGCGTTTAGGACGGATACTCTGAAGTTTGCTCAAGAACGATGTGGTTTACAGCAACTACATCAAACTACAGGTTCAGTCTGCTTTTTAAAATACTGCTCAATGATCAATTCAAGCACACGTTCCGGTACGGCACGCTGTAGCTGGGCCAGATCACCAAATTCCATGCGATACGGCTGCTCGGTGCTGCTCGGAATCCAGTAGGGAAGTGGTTTACCGGTGGAGTCCAAGCCGTTGGGATCACCTGTCGCAATGAAGTTCGAGAGATAGTTACACATCTGGCGTGCCAGATCATAATGTTTACCCGTGAAAGGACGCCAGCATTTGGCGAGTGTTTCAAAAAAGAACCACAGATCGACCGAATGGAACGTGCCTGGTTGATCCCAGCCCGGAATGTCTGCGTCGAAATTATAATAATAGAGCGGTGTTTCCGACGGATGACCGCTATTAGAACGGATTACAAGCTGAATCGCATGTTCAATCATGCGCACAGAAGCCAGCTGTAAGGCATGATCCAGATCGCCAGTATCGGCTTCACATCGCTCTAAAAAGGAAGGAGCATCCTCGTCAAATAGCTCTGTAGCCATCTGTTTCAGTTCCTCCACACTGTTTACCGCAGGCCGGGTCCAGAACTCGGAGGACGTATGCCCAAGCATGACGGGAACAAGTTCACGCTTATGTTGCATGAAACGAGTGAACGGATCACCTATACAGAACTGATCATCAATGACCGTTCCCCAGAAGCTTCGATATTCCAGAATTTTATCCCGTAGTGTGACGGCATCCAGCTGTCTGGCTTCATCCAGAGAAGATACACCAAGGAAACGAAAAAATTCAACGCCTTTCTGCTCGGCATCTCGCAGCGTACTGCGAACAGCGGGTACAGGAACGTTTGGATATAACTCTGTTGCAATACCGCTCATGATGACAGCTCGCTGAAATAGGCCTTTATTTTGCGGAGAGGTCATCTGACTAAGAACACTGCCACCGCCAGCAGACTGTCCCCCAATTGTAATTTGATCCGGGTCACCGCCGAACGCGGCAATATTACGCTTCACCCAGGCTGTTCCTGCCTGCTGATCCAGATGTCCAAAATTCGCCGGTGCGTGAGGTGACTCCGCACTGATTTCTGGATGGCACAGAAAACCAAATGCATTCAAGCGGTAATTGATGGTCACGACCACAATGCCTCTGCGCGCAATGCGTTCACCGTCAAATTCCATCTCGGCCGTGTGACCGACTTGGAGCCCCCCACCAAAGTACCAGACAAAGACCGGTAGTTTCTCATCGGTTCGTTTGGCAGGTGTCCACACATTTAGATACAGACAGTCCTCATTCATCGGCAGATCAGGATCAACCGCCCATTCTCGCGTATAGATGTTATTATCATCAATGACGGTTGGTGCCTGCATGGAGGTCGGTGCAAAATCAAAGGCTTGCAGTACACCATCCCAATCGGAAGCAGGCTGTGGCGCACGCCAGCGATTCCGGCCTACAGGGGGCGCGGCGAACGGAATACCTTTAAAGCTTGTAATACGTGGATCTGCGGCAGGCAGTCCCTGAACTTGACCATTTTCGACCGTAACAGTTCTAAGCACACAACATTCTCCTCTCTGAATTGAACATCGTTCATGTATGTCGATCCAAGATGTTTGGTTGCGCTTACAAATCTGCTGGGCAATATGCCCTCTGTTTCTATCATAAGCAACTTGAAGCGTTGTTTCCAGCATCGAAATTAAACCAATAACCCCTCATAATGATATATAATGACTGGGATCACGAAAGGAGTTGCTGACGTGGACACATTATGGCGAGACGGGAGCAGGGCGAGCCAGTTTTTTTTTATCAGCGGCGGACACAAACCTGTAAACCTTCATCAGTGGGGACCAGGTGTACGTGACGTCTATGCGCTACACTACATCATTCGAGGGCAGGGTACATTGGAAACCGGAGGCCAGCATTATCGGCTGGGTGCCGGAGAGAGCTTTATCATTTTTCCGCAAAAAGAAATCTATTACTACCCCGACCCGGCGGACCCGTGGGAGTACGTATGGATTGAGTTCAACGGACGAGACGCAGGGCGGATCGTAGATTTGACACAACTATCGGTTAAGCACCCTGTACTGCCAGCCGCACCGGAAACGATGGAGATGTGGTTTCATTTGGCCTGGAATGCAGGTGCATCACCAAGTGAAGTATTAAGAGCGGATGCACGTTTGCAGCTGTTACTGTCCTATTACATTGAATTTTTTCCGAGCGAGAAGCAGACAGAAACCAGAGATGAGGTATGGATGGCGAAAACTTATATCGAGCAAAACTACTGGCAATCATCCTTGACGGTAGCAGAGATTGTACAGGCCGTAAATCTGGAGCGAAGTTACCTGTTCCGCAAGTTCAAGGAAGCTACAGGTGAATCGGTGTCAACGTACATAACGGCATGTCGTATCCGGCGTGCCTGCGAGCTCCTTGAGTCATCTCAATTGTCCATTCAATCCATAGCATATTCGGTAGGATATAATGATCCGCTTTATTTTTCTAGGGTATTCAAAAAGGCAACATCATACACGCCATCTGCATATATGATGTTGCACCAGAAAAAAATAACTAGTAAGACATTTACAAGTAACGTTTAGCGAAAAAGTGCACAGTTCCCGGACTCACGAAAGTAACGAATGAGCTTCTCAATCGGCTCCCGCCCGCAATTCAGCTTCACCCCAAGACAGTCGATGCAGACAAATTGCCGGGCTGTTAATGAGACTAATTTCAGATAGATGCCGACATCGTCGGAAGTGAGCGGAACCTGACAGTTGGTGCACAGCCGGCTTTGTGCCATTTATTTCACCAGTTTGGCTCGCACGACGAGACAATCATGGGCCGCTACGACGGGAGCATAACGCTCGCGGAATACACCGAGTTCCTTGTGCTCCCAGCAGTCATAGAGAGACAGGGAGTAGCCTGATGCGTAAGGCAGTCCCATATCCCAAAATTGCAGGGATAGTTCGCGCTGGCTGTCGCTCAGATTGAAGAAACCAATCGCTAGATCACCGTCCGTAAGCACCTTCACCAGCATGAATACATCATCGGTATGGAACCATTGCGGCTCAGGTTTGATGCGGTAAGCCCCGCGTGCCTCTGCGTCCTGATTAATGGCAAGCAGATCGGGGTTCAGCAAAATGTCTTTGGTAACCTGATTGGCTTTGCGCACATCACACCCAATCATAAGCGGTGAACCCATCATCGACCAGAGGGAGAAATGGGTTTTGTACTCAATATCGTTGCAGCCACCAATGCTACCGATAAAGTCATTGTTACTTCCGCCGTACATACCAACGATGAGCATATCCATATCATTGTGGCAGAAGGAGCCCGTATAGCTTTGTTTTCCGAGCTGTGAAAGAGCAAGCTCTTTGACCGAATCCCAGTTATCACGGATATCCCCGGTGGAACGGTACATATGGGCCCCTGATTCACGAATCCATTCGTAGACATTGTCCTCTCCCCAGTTGCAGGCGGAGAAAAGAATATCGCGGCCGCAGTTTTTGAGCGCAAGACTCATGCGTTTGTATAACAATTCGCCAGAGATATGGCGCGGCTTGAAGCAGTAGTCATATTTTAAATAATCCACGCCCCACTCGGCGAATAATGCCGCATCCTGAAATTCATGCTCGAAGCTGCCTGGATACCCGGCACAAGTATGTGTTCCGACACAGGAGTACATGCCAAACTTCAAACCTTTGTCGTGAATATAATCTGCAAGCGCCTTCATTCCACTCGGGAATTTGGCAGGGTCTACGACCAGATTGCCGTCCGCATCCCGCTCCTTCAGGCTCCAGCAATCGTCAATGACAATGTACTCGTACCCGGCGTCACGATATCCTTCCGTTACAAACACATCGGCAACATCCCGAATCAATTGCTCATTGATGTCCCACGTAAACGTATTCCATGAATTCCAGCCCAGCGCAGGGGCAAATCCCATCATTGCATTGGTGTTAATACTCATGATCTGACTCGCTTCCTTCCTTGTCCTGATTCCTAAATTTTTTAAAAAAAACCTAATGCCATCTTCTCCATGTTACAAATAGGGGGATTAATTATCATGTATAACTATCATGAACTTAACGGATTAAGGGGCATTTCAACCATAGCCTGACGTTGCTTGGACATGGACAAATGTTGTTTAGGTTAATAAATGGTATATGGAAGGAGATAATGTATGTTGAGGGGAGCTAGTGTCCCACTGTTAATTCTGATCTGGATGTGTACATTAAGAGTAAAAATAAAGATACCGTGAAATACGATATCTCGAAAGGCGACAAATATTGAATTACCATCACTATGTAATATAACCCGTATAATTCTCAGAAAATTGCAGATGGTCAGGGATAAATTTTCAATTCCTTATGTAGATCATACATCATCTTTGTAAGAGGTTTATTTTTAAATTGGTCCTCAGTAATTTCGGGTCCGAAAATAATTTTTTTGATTTCTGAATCAGATAAATTGATTTTGCCCAATACTTTTTGAATTTCCTCGTTTTGTGTGTTGTTGTACATCTGTTTTTTTTCGATTAGTTCAAGTACCTCAGTGCTATGAATCTGATACGCTTCACGAATTCTCATTCCTGCAATATTATGTTCGGTACCACTTTCTGTTTTTACAATAATTTTCATATCATCTGAAGTGGTTCCATCATAAGTGAACGTTATATCATTGATCCAGTTGATTGAACTATCAAAAGGAGAGGAGAATTCTAATTTCTGTGCCCCCTTTATTCTGTTGCAATTTCCACACACTGGTATTAGATTATACAGGCAAATTGAAAACAAAGGAAATTTAGCTTTACTAAAGAAATGATCTAATTGTGCTCCTGCAACATTGTCTGCCCTGCAATTGATATAATCTCTATTGCAATAGGGGCATACATTAAGACCGGAACTTCGAACTAATCTAACACGGACAGAAACCTTGTTAACCTCCGAATTTGCAATAATTGAGTAGGAGTCATGTAGTTTTTTATATAATTTCTTCATAGGAGGATTATTTTTATCTGATTTTATAAAGGATTCTTTATTCATTATTTCAAGGCTATTTTCATTGATAAAGGAGTATGCTTCCTTTAACTTTTGCAAAGGTGCAAGAAGTAGGGTCTTAAATTCATCACTGCTCTCATCAAAGAAGTTAGTGGGTAGATATTTTTTACAACTTTTCAAAATTAGTTTTTGACAAGGGGTGGGGATTTTGTCAATAACAGCTTTCCAATATTCACTTTCAAACTTTTCTGAATAATTTTGAATTTGAATCATTCTGTCTCTTTCCTTTCTTTAATTAATTTAAACTGTTTAATCTTGAGATTTAGTTCATCTCTCTGTTTAACTAAAAGATCCAACTCAGCATCCTCACCTAACTTTTGGCTAAGAGTGAGCATCAGTTTTTCTCTGTATACTAGTTCACCAATTTTATTAATCAATTGGCTCATTTTTTCATATAATTGTTCAGATTCAAAAGGAGTGTCAAAGTATTGTTTTAGAAATGTGCTGATTTTGGGCTTAATGTTATTGTTTTCATCAGGACTCAGTAATTCACTGACATCTACAATGAATTTACGACTAAATTCACCTATGGTGTAATTCATAAAAAAATTATGTGTAAGGAGTTTGTGTATATTTTGGCCAAATGTTTGGTCAAACTCGGTATCTTCTTTTGAAAGATAAGAAATGTCCTCACTAAGAACATCAGAGATAATGAATGGTGAGTTTGTCGTAATAACGATTTGGAACTTAGATTCGGTTTTTGAAGCATGTATGAGATCAATAAGAATCTTAATGTAGTTTCGCTGCCATTCGGGGTGATAATAAAGCTCTCCTTCATCGACAAATAGAAGTGCAGTTTCTCCTTTTTGTAATGCTTGATCATCACTAAAAAGTTGGGTCCCAGCTAAATTCTCAAAAGTTTTTGAATACTTTCCATGCCCCTCTAGAAACCAGTAGAGCTTAGATAGAAAAGAAAATTTAGCATGCTGTCCAGATGAAAAATGTCCAAGCTTGGCATCAGGTAAAGTAAGAAACTGACTTATAGAGTTAAGATTTTCATCTAGATTTTCAACTAATATTTGTGTTTCAGGAGGTTCAGATAAGGTACTTAGCACAAAAAAATTCTTATCTTCTGGGAAATCAAAATATTTCAAAAGTTCCTCTTGTACCAAATAGTCTAAAAAAGCAAGTTGATAACATAGATCCTTGTTGAATGTTTCAGATGGCCTGTCTCGTGTATCTTTATTAATTATAGCGTTTTTTATAACATTTCTTTTTTCAATGAAACTTGAATTTTCAGAATAATCAACGTGCCTTGAATCAATAAGAGATTTGGCATAATCCTCTTCATTGTCTTCTTTTTCTCTTTTTATCAGTTCTTCAATATCAAATAGACTATCTTGATTAACACTGAGCATACTTGAGAAATATACAACTTTGCTTAATTCATTTCTACTTTTATATGCTTTGTGATTAAAGGAATGGGCACCTGAAGTCATGGTACTGTTTATATTTGTCAAATAATATGGTTGATCTCCTAAATGGAATACAATAAAAAATTCGATGTTATTCTCCATTATTTTATAAGGCTCATATTCAAGTTCATTTACGACTCCGTTATTACATGAAATACGCTTCTCTTTTATGATATGGATAAGACGGAAAAAAGTATCTCGTAAAAAATCTACCGTACTGGTTTTGCCCATACCATTCTTGCCAACTATACATGAAAGTGAGTAGACTTTATTTCCATAAAAGTTTGGGATCTCATCGGAGTTTAATGAAATTTTGAGTTCTTTAGTGTTAACGTCATAAGTGAATTTATGGTCAAAATCAATTAGCTGAGATTTAATACCTCTATAACGATTAAGATAAAGAAGTGAAAACTTAAGAGGCCTGTGAATGTACTCTGATTCTTTTGAATAATCTTCATTTATGAATTCCAAAACTTTTTGTTCTGATTCTATTGAGCGGTAGTTATCTAACATCCAATCTTGATAGGAGTATTCGAAAATTACCTCTGTACTAGGATTATCTATGTAGGTAATAGATACCTGTTTATTGTCAGAATGAAGATGCATATTAATAATTGCTTTTTCATCTATGATAAACTGTCTATCGAAAGCACAAGAATTTGTCCAATAGCCATAAATACTTTTTTTATGATTATCTATTATTAATCCAAGCTTGTCCGACGTTAGATTTTCATCGAGATGAAGATAATTTCTAATTAAATGTTCTTGGACTCCGTATTTTTGATAAAGACCAGAGTTCATTAAATCTGCTATAAGTAAACTGTCCAAAAAACTGAATTTATATTTTTGCTTTTCTGAAACAGGTAATGCAGAGTAATTAATGATGGTGAATACTTGGTTTCTGTATACACCTTTATTAACGATTTTATATAACTCGTACTTTTGAAGTAAAAGATCAATAATTTCTACAGGAAGATATTCTATATTCTCCCGAATACTTTCAATCCCACTGAAGGCGAAACCGAAATCACTTGGTGTTCCAGCATTAGTAATATGTCTATAAATTGCTTTAACTGTAGCATCTTTTTCTTTTTGTCCAATTGAACTGTTGTCTTTAGGATAAAATTTACAGAGAAATTTGATTGCTCTTTGATTATCCGTGAAAGTCCCAAAGTAATTTTGGTAGAATTTAACCAAGCCTGAGTAGAGCAAACTTTCTATTAGAAGGTCATCCAACACATCGACTACTTTTATACGTTTTTGCTCGATCGTATTATAAAACCCATAAGCCACATGTCTGTGGCGAAGTAAATTCTTATATTCATCATAGGTCTTAAGTTCATTGTGGCTTGATACCATGGAATCTAACAATTGTATAGCAAAAAACATAATATCATTCTCATAATCGTCAGTTACATATGGCCTGGAATGTACTACTTCTATAGCTTGTTCTTCCAATTCAAAGACATTATCTAAAGAAGATAACAACTCCTTTATATTCATAGAGTCAATCTTTAACAATTTTTTTTTTCCTGCGGGTATGTATTGTTGAAAATTCATTATTGCTTTTTTGATTTTTCTTAATTGTTGTTCCTCCATAATTGAAGATTCCTTTCTTTAATAAATTTAATTGCTTACTATATATTATTTAGGGTCATTAAAAGAGTGAAGTTAAAATATGGTAAAAATCGGTTACAAAGATTATCCTTCTGGCGAAGCTTTTTTTTATCGTTTATACTTGTAAAGCCAATTTACTTGAGGAGTTGTCTAACGAATCATGAATAAAAAAGAAGTCGCGCACATTCGCAAACAATTCAAGCTGGATCATGACCTGCTGAACATTTACGACATCCTGAATGTCTATATTACGAAAGAAACCAATGAAGTCTATCACTGGGAACGTCATCCGTTTGAACTGGTGGATCGGGAGAAGCAAGAGTTATACATGGGTAATTTCAAAAAATTGCTGACAGGTGAACTGGATCAGAAACTGTTCGAACTGAAGTTCCAAGAAGAAGCGGAGGAGCCGGCACAGGTGATGCTTCACCAGGCACTCGTCACAGGTGACCCGGATGAGTGGCAGGATCTGATGCTGTTGCTTGTCGATCGTATGATGGCTGATGCCAAGTTTGAACGGGATATGGTGGTTACGTTTATTAAAGGGCAGTATTATCTGCCAACGAAGGCGAGAAATGAGGCAACAGAGGAAAGCGAGAAAAATGAGGTCTTTGCTCATCCCTTCATCCTGTGTAGTGTGAATTCCACGGAGAAACAGCGGAAGACGCTGCTCTTCGATTATGTAGAGCGGGAATTCAAGTACAACATCATCGTTGATCCGATCATCAAATTAAGCACGCCGGAACAGGGTTTCCTATATCCAAGCGTTACGGACAACTATTCCGACGTAAATCGTGTGCTGTACTGCACGGGCAAATCCAATTTCCCGGACCCTCATTTTGTTGAAAATGTGCTGAATGGGGAACGTTCGGTGACGGCCTTGGAGGAGCGCGCAATATTCGAGGATATCGTCAAAGAAATCACGGGTGAGCAGATGGATGCCACAACCCTGGCTCATGTATATGAAGAGATCAACCGGGTTATTGAAGTGAACGAGGAATCCCATGAGGAAGAGCCACCGAAGTTGGATTACAAAGACGTAGAACGTCTGCTTACAGCCAGCGGCGTAGAAGAACTGACCACCGAGAAAGTGGAACGTGCATTCGAAACAATCGTCGACAATAAAAACTATGAACTGAAGGCGAACAGCGTGATGCCGAAGTACACTTCCAAATCAATCAAGATTGATACCAAGGTGGCGACCATCTCGATCAGTCCGCAGGATCTCAAATATGTGAGACAAGTCAACTATCAGGGAAGACGCTGTATTATGATTGAAGTGGATGAAGATGCGGTGATTGAGGGATTCACGCTGGCTACGGAGAATCTCTAAATAAACTTCAGCTTAAACATTCAAAAAGCCCAAGCTTGCGGTCATTCCGCCAGGCTTGGGCTTTGTTGTCTTGGTCTGTTTGTCTCTGTCTTTGTGTCTGTCTCAGCTAAGATTGACGTAACAACAGCTGAATATCGGCTGCTGGGCGGGAGCCAAGCTCCTCGTGAAGCGATTCCTCGAGTAACTGGTATTGCCACTGGGCTTCAGTCCGCCGCCCCAGCGAAAGATAGATCACGATTTTTTCACGGTGAATATCCTCCCGAATCGAATCGATCTGCAGAATTCGATCCAAATAATGCAGTGTACGCAGGGGTTGCTTTTGCTGGATATGATATTGAGCAGCCGTTTCCATCATTGTGATGAAGTCCCTCTCGAGCTGCCTTGACCATGCGAGTGCCCATTCATAATGCCGCCCTTTCAAAAGTTCACCCCGGTACAAGGTATCTATTCTTTCGAACATCTCAGGTGAATAGGTTGAAGTTTGACGGATCTGGCGAAATAACGCTTCAAACTCATACAGATCACAATCGATGGAATCCCGGTCAATCCGAATCCCGTTTCGATCCTTCTGGATAAGGGGAACATCGCTGTTATCTCCAACCGCACGCCGGACGTAGTAAAGTGTTGAGTTGATATTAGTCCAGGCTTTCTGCGGACTGAGATCCTTCCATAACGTATCAGCCAGTACATCACGGCTAGTCGATTTCGCACATAAAAGAAATGCGAGTAACTCCTCTGTTTTCGGCGTTCGTAGCTTCACAGGGATGTCCACATTCGCTCCATCAAGCACGGTAAATTCGCCTAACATCCGCACAGTCAGACGTGGGGATGGGGATACCGGCTCCGATGAGATAGCTGTGTCCCGGAGAAGTTGCTGCAAGCGCTGAATCGTACGACTTACACGCTCGGCTGTCACAGGTTTGATGATATAGTCGATGACTTCTTTTTCAAAAGCCTGTACGGCATATTCCTCATATCCTGTCACCAGCACGATCGGCAGGGAGGGGTGATGCTTGCGCAATTCGCCGATCAGTTGCATCCCGGAGATTCGTGGCATGGTAATATCCAGGAAAGCAGCATCAAAACTGTGATTTGCTGCATATTCGCAAGCTTTCTCGGGATCATGGAATACTTCGCATACCTCAATGGCTCCACTTTCAGTCAAAATCCGTTTTAGTCGTTTGAGCGATAGATCCTCATCGTCTACGATGATTACTTTTATCATGTAATGTACCCCCCGTTACCCTTCATACTCTGGTGTTGAATGGGAAGATCGAGCGTAATACGGGTTCCTTCACCATCATGACTTTCCATCCGAAAATCCCTGTTATACAGCAGTTTGAGTCTGCTGGATATATTCCATAAACCGACACCTGTGCTACCATCGGCGACCTGGCGGAGCTCTTTCATTTTCTGTTTCGTCATACCTATGCCGTTGTCTTCAATGGTAAATCTGGTTTCCGTTTCGCTGAGATTGCGAATAGATAGCATCACACGGCCGCCGCCAACACGGGACATTAGACCGTGCCGAATAGCATTTTCGATCAAGGGCTGCAGAATCAGCGGCGGAATCTGCATAGTTCGATCCACATCAGCATCTACATCAATAATGACTTCGAGTCTTGATCCGAAGCGTGCCTGTTCAATGGCTACATAGGCCTCGATCATACCCAGTTCGTTCTCCAGACTGGTCTTGGAATCCAGATGTTTGAAGTGAACACTGCCTCGCAAATAACTGGATAATTGTAAAATCAATCGTTCTGCCTCATCTGGCGCATCCACACATAATTCGGCAATGGCATTCAAGGCGTTATACAGAAAATGCGGGTTAATCTGGGACCGCAAAAAGGAAATTTCGGCATTGCGTGCAGCCTGAACAGATGTTTTCATCCGGGTTAGACCCCCGATCCGTGCAAGCAATTCCTCCGACTCAAAAGGCTTGGATACAAAATCGTTGGCACCTTTCTCCAGCGCAAGCTTTAATTGATGAGCTTTATTGCCTGCGGTTAGCATGAGCACAGGGAGTTCGGAAGGGGAGAAGCGCTCCCGAATCCGATCAAGCAATTCATAACCTGATATGCCTGGCATCATGATATCGGCAATCACCAGATGCACGGCAGGAAGTTTGTCCAGCAGCATCATTACCGATTGGGAACGGGATGTAACGGCATAACTGTACCCTTCCAGCTTCAGCATACTCACGATCGTTTGCAGATTGGCTGCATCATCGTCAACCACGAGAATCCACTCATTCCGTACCCCTTGCATAATGACAGGTTCTTCATATCTCAGTGCTCGATTTCCCGAAACCGTAGGCGCCATGCTGAAAGGCGTCACGTTGGCACGTTTCTCTTTTTTACCTTCAGCCAGTGGGAACGTCAAAATAAATGTGGCGCCTTGACCCAGCGTTGATTCGGCGTGAATGGTTCCTCCGTGCATCTCAACAAGTTTGCGCGTGATGCTTAGACCCAAACCTGTGCCTCCGGCAACCATTGGCCCCGCGTCTGCTTCCTGTTCGAAAGGCAGGAAGATATGCTCCAACTTGTGGGGGCTGATGCCGCGTCCCGTATCGGTAATGCGCAGTGCTGCTTTTCCCTGAACGAGTGTAGCACTTATCCGGACAGAACCCTGTTCCGTGAATTTGATGGCATTACCGATCAGGTTGTGCAGAATCTGAACAAGACGATTCCCGTCTGCATAAATTGCCGGGAAATAGGCTGGGATGTAGTTGATCAGTTCCACCTTTTTGGTACCAAGCAGGAAGGAGTGCATGCGCAACACCGATTCGACATAGGAGGACAGGTCTGTGGCTGAACGGTGCAGTGAGATGTCCCCATGCTTCATTTTGGAATAGTCCAGCAGCTCATCCACTAGGTACGTCAAACGTCTGCCACTGCCCGTCACAATCGCCAGATTATGTGCTTGTTCATCGGTGAGCGGGCCTTCCGAACCCTTGAGCAGACTTTCACTAATATTAACGATGGCATTGAGCGGTGTTTTGAGCTCATGTGACGTGTTGGATAGAAAATCATCCTTAACCTGATCGAGTAGGAGAAGCTGATCCTTCAGAGAGCGAACCGTAAGATAGGCCTCGAAGAGCCGCAGGACGGCTAGAAATAACATCAGGATGCTGAACAGTACGATACATACCTGTCCGATATTAACGTTTTCCTTTAGTGAGATCGAGAACAGGTTGATGTCCAGACAGTACAGCGTGATACAGAGCATGGCTGCGTACCATAGAAAGCTTGATAACCGTTCTCCCTTCTCGCTAAGCACAAACCGCAAAGCACATTGCACCAAAAGCCATAGCAGAATCAACGTGTACAGTCCGATAACATAAGGTGCGGTAAGCACGTAGACGGAGATAGGAAAGAGTACGAGCAAACTGATATATGCGCCAAAAATAAACAGCGTTACAGAAGTGAGAACCCCTGAGAACATGCCCGTTCTGAAACGGTAGAAATAAAAGATCAACAAGCCGAGACAGGCAACGGAGCAAAAATCCTTTAATTTATATAACGTACTAAATGAAAGATCTGTGCTTGCTGCTGCCAATACTCGTTCACTGATCATGCCATTGTAGAGGGCATACAACAGGCATACCAGGCCGAGCAGTAACAGAGAGTCATCCCGGTTTCGATATAGCGCAGATCCCAAATAACTGATGAGAAAAATGATGGATATGGTAGCCAATACAGCCATAGTTGCCAGTTCAATGGCTGTGCGGTTCTGATGGCTTTTTAGCATGGCAGCCTGTTCTCCAAAAAAAAGCGGACCCGAGATGCCTGCATTCGGATAGTCATAGTTGGCGACCCGAACCAGTATTTCAATATCACCGCCATGATACGGGAAAAATGCGATTTGTGGTGAATTGCCTGCCTGGTATCCTGCATTTTTTTCCACGGCTTGTCCGTCTTCCATCAGTTTGGTGCCATTGACGTAAATTTCACTGGCAAAGCGAATGTTGCTTTTCTTGATGGCAAGAGTGCCTTCAACGGGTGTATTTCTTAGGACAAGCCGGTATGTAGCAAAACCGTAGGACGGTAATCGTTCATCTCCTACCCGAACGGGTCCCCAAGTACCAGGAACCTCGGCATAAGCATCAGGGGATGCTAGTGTTCCTTGTTGTTTTTGATCCGCGATATGGGCCGGAACGGGGAATAGCTTCTTCCAATAAAATTCCCATTCACCGTCCAGCCTGATGCGATTCTCAAGTTTCGGATTCCAGGTCGATAGATCCAGAATGCCTTGACGGGCATGGAGCGCGGCAGCTTGCGGTTCTCTTGCCGTGGATAGAACCAGCAACGTAACAGCAAGTATCACGGTGAGAACAACACCTGAAATTCGTAATAACACGTTCTGCTACTCCTTTGGGAGATTACCAATCATCTCTAGTATTCTATCGGCATTGTAGCGGATATCCCCAAGGGGTGCAATTCAATATCGACAAAATTCTTTGTTTATTTTTTGTTTATTGTGATTTTGTATAATTCGAATGTGTGATATGTCGAAAGGATCTAGTGAAAGTATCCAAAGACCTATCTTTGCGCAACTCTGGACTTATGGGTCTGAGAGTATGGAGAGGGAAATCACAACATGGTGTTGACGGAACTTAATGATTGGGTGTACTTACAGCAGCCGGGGTTGTAAAGTGCAGTTACTTATGAAGCAGTGTTAATAAGATGGCTTTGTTCAGTGGCCATCTATGCAAATCTTTAAGTCTTTTTGATTTACAAATCAAACTTAGAAAGGAAGTAGAACATGAGCAAGAATCTGAATGCCAAAAAAGCTGTATCTATGATACTCACCTTTTTATTAGTCCTGAGCGGTATCCCCGGATTTCATAATTGGGGAGGAGACCATGCTTACGCAGCCACCGAGACTTGGGCTTCTTTAGGAGTTCCAGGTATTAGTACTGGAGAAGCTGAATACAATTCCGTAGCCTTAGACCCACAAAATACTCCTTATGTTGCTTTTGCAGATAAAGGGAACTCTGGTAAGGCGACGGTCATGAAATTTGTGAACGGCCAGTGGCAAACTGTAGGAAGTCCTGAAATCTCGTCAGGAAAAGCCTATGAATTGTTCCTTGGCATTGATAAGCAAGGTACACCATATCTTGTTTACACGGATGAAGCTAACGAAGGTAGGCTAGGCGTAAAGAGGTTCACTGCTGGTCAATGGGAGTATGTGGGGGGGAGCAATATTTCACCAGGATCAGCGATTGGTATGATTGCCTTTGACTCCGCAGATAATCCATATGTTCTCTATAGAGACTATCCAAACCAGAACAGAGCTAAAGTTGTGAAGTTCACGAATAATGTATGGTCTACCGTGGGAACGTGGGTGACTTCAGGCGACGCCAATGAGATGGCTCTCGCCCTGGATTCAAAGGATACCCCTTATGTAGCCTACAGTGACGGGACAGACAACTATAGGTTGTCTGTTAAGAAGTTCGACGGATCAGCGTGGAGTTACGTGGGAGCTACCAAGCTTACAACTGGTCAATCATCGAACCATGCGATCGCAATCGCACCCAGCGACGTTCCTTATGTTGCTTTTACAAATCAAGACAATTCTTATAAAACTACTGTACTAAAATTCACAGGTACCCAGTGGGAGAACGTTGGAAACATTGGTGGCATTTCTGTTGGCTCGTCCAGAGAAAATACACTGGCTTTCGATTCTATAGGAACTCCATATGTTTCTTATAGTGACAATGGAACCATGTTCGGACAGCGGCCTTTTGGAGTTGTCAAAAAGCTCAGCGGGAATCAGTGGCAACCTGTTGGAGGAAGTAACTTCACTGGACCGAACACCCTTAATCAAGTGCAGTATGTATCGTTTGCCTTGGGATCCGATAACATTCCATATGTCGCTTATCAGGATCAATCCGCTAGTAAGAAAACAACCGTGAAGTCTCTTACTACCCAGTATAACGTCAGCTACAATGGCAATGGTCATGAGTCAGGTAGTGTGCCTGTAGACATGCAGGGCTATTCTACGCTGTCGCCCCTTGTCACAGTAGCTGAAAACACCGGAAATATGGAGAAAGAAGGCTACATCTTCTCACACTGGAATACTGCAGCAGACGGAACAGGCACGGACTACAGTCCGAATGACACCTTCAACATTAACGGCGCTGACGTTACACTCTATGCGCAATGGGTAAATGGGAATTCGGATGTTACCTTCGTCACGAACGGAGGCACCCCAATCTTGTCGCAGTCAGTCGGCCATAATCTTATGGCAACAGAGCCATCGCCACCGAGTAAAGCTGGATACAAGTTTTTAGGCTGGTATACAGATATCGAGCTGACACAAGCTTATGATTTTCAGTCACCTGTGACTAGTAATCTGACTCTATATGCCAAGTGGCAGTCCGAGAATGCTACACTGTCCAGCCTGAATGTAGGTCAAGGCACTCTGGAGCCAGGTTTCTCGTCAACAGAGTTGGATTACCAAGTGGAAGTAGCTCCCGAAGTAACGAGTCTGGACTTCTCCTTCTCCAAGGCAGAGACCAGCCAGACAATCAGTGTCACTGGAGCAACCGAGCAATCCGTTACTGATGATGTGTATTCCTATACGGCTTCTAACCTGATGACAGGCTTGAACCCTGTACAGATCAAAGTGACGGCCGAGGATGGCAACAGCAATACCTATAACCTGAGCGTGAAACGTCTCGGTGAACCTAGTAACAACACCCAACTGGGTGGTCTTACACTGAATAGCGGTACATTATCTCCAGCCTTCTCGCCAGAAGAGCGAAATTACCAAGTGGAAGTAGCTCCCGAAGTAACGAGTCTGGACTTCTCCTTCTCCAAGACAGAGACCAGCCAGACAATCAGTGTCACTGGAGCAACCGAGCAATCCGTTACCGATGATGTGTATTCCTATACGGCTTCTAACCTGATGACAGGATTGAATCCTGTACAGATTACGGTGACAGCAGAGGACGGCAACAGCAACACTTACAATCTGATCGTAAAACGTCTCAGCGAGCCTAGTAACAATGCCGACCTGGGTGGTCTGACATTGACTAGTGGTATATTATCTCCGGTCTTCAGCCCGGATGTGGAGCATTATACAGCAAGCGTGAGCAATTCAACCCGCTCCTTGGTGGTTAGTGTCACCTCTGTTCAGGAGGGTGCGAGCGTTAAGATCAATGGTACGAGTGGAAAAAGTGCAGATATTTCGCTCGCTAACGGACGAAATACAGTAACGATCGAGGTGACTGCTCCGAACGGCAGCACCAAGAAGACTTATACATTAATCATTACTCGCAGTAATGAAGATAACGGTACTGGCAATACTGGAACTGGTGGAGCAAGTAACGGAGGTGGAGGCGTTACCTCACCAGTGACCAATAATAATACCAGCAGTAACGTAAAGGTACTGGTGAACGGCCAGGCACAATCTGCGGGAACCTTAATGACTTCGACAGTGAATGGGCAACAGGTCGTGACGATTTCTGTGAATGCGGAAGCGATCGCCCAAAAGCTGAATACCGAAGCCGCTGGCAGCGTAATCACGATTCCAGTTACGGGCAGTAGTAGTGCGAATACAGGTGTAATTATCGGTGAGCTGAATGGACAGACGGTGAAGCTTATGGAAGATAAGCAAGCGGTGTTGGTACTCCAGACAGATACAGCAAGCTACACTTTGCCAGCAAGTCAGATTCGGATTGGCAGCGTGGCTGAACAGCTTAAGTTGAATAGTAACGACTCCCTTGAGAGCATCAAGCTTCAAGTAGAGATTGCCCAAGTAGATCCAACTACGGTACAAGCAGCGAATTCCGTTTCACAGCAAGCTGGATATACGCTGGTCGGAATACCTGTGGAATTCAACGTAATTGCCAGCTATAACGGTAAGACTACACCTGTAAATGAATTCAGTAGCTACGTAGAGCGTACGATTGCTCTTCCGGCAAACATTGCTCCAGACCAAATGACAACAGGTGTCGTCATTGATAAAGATGGCAGCGTTCGTCATGTACCAACGAAGATTACAATAATAAACGGAGCATATTATGCGAAGATTAACAGCTTGACCAACAGTGCATATAGCATTGTGTACTCTCCTAAATCCTTCACGGATGTGGCTAACCACTGGAGTAATATAGCAGTGAACGATATGAGCTCACGTATGATCGTGAGCGGCGTATCAAACAGCAATTTCGAACCAGATCGTAGCATTACACGAGCCGAATTTGCAGCCATCGTCGTACGTGCACTGGGTCTGAAGCCGGGTGAAGGAAGCACTGGCTTCCGAGATGTGAATGATAAAGACTGGTTTGCAGATGTCGTGAAGACTGCTTCTAAATATGGTTTGATCGGCGGCTATGAAGACGGCACATTCCGTCCACAAGAGGAGATTACCCGTCAGGAAGCGATGACTCTGATCGCAAGAGCCATGAAAGTGACAGGATTGGAAGGTCGGGTGCCTGCTGATGCTGCGAAACAGTTGTCCAGCTTCACAGATGCAGAACAAGTAGCCAGCTGGGCAAAGGAAGCAGCCGCAGCCAGTGTCCATACGGGACTAGTAACGGGTCGCGGTTCGAACACGATTGCACCATTGCAGTCGATAACAAGAGCCGAGACAGCGACCATCCTGAGAAGACTATTGCAACAGTCTGACCTGATCTAAAGATTCGTTTGCATATTTGAGTTGTGAAATGGAGTCAGTCATAGGAATAAATAAAAAAATCCCGGAAGTCTGCAATGACTTTCGGGATTTTTTTATGTAGTTTAGACCCAGCCTGTAAATGCCAAAATAGATGCTTTGGCTGATTGGGCTTCCATGTGAGTACCTGTGCGCCAAGCCTTCGGCGACTCACCCATTAATCTGGCGAAGCAACGGTTGAAGCTGGAAATGGACCTGAACCCGACTTGCTCAGAGATCGAGAGCACCGAGGCATCGGTACTTTTTAATCGTTTGCAAGCCTCTTCTACGCGTGTACTGTTTAGAAAATCAAGAGGGGTCGTACCCATAATCTCATGGAACTTGCGGCGAAAATGGGTGGTGCTTAGATGACACAGTTCTGCAAGCTCATCAATCGTCACCGGCATCATGTAATTCCTCGTGATAAATTCCAGAGCAGGGGATATAACCAGATCAGGCTGACGGCTCTGCCTTTCCGTTTCCCGCATCTGTTCTAGTTCCAGCTTCTGCTCTCGGCTAAGCCCGTTCTCATCGCTCGCATGAATTCGTAGCAACTCAATATACAGCGACATTAATAATCCATACGCACTCTCTCGATAAAATGGGGTTTGCCGCTGGATTTCCTCTACAATCGATGTGGCCAGCATATACACCTTCGGATATTGATCTTTATGTAACACACAACGGCCTGCTTGAATAGCTCGGAGATTGGGTTCCATGTTACTCTGCGGTGTTTTTAATGAATGCTGGAACAGTTCCTCTGGCGAAAAAAAGAGATAGGCCCACCTGCTTGCCGTATTAGGTGAACTGTATGTCGTATGGGGCAGGTAACGAGGTAGGAATGTAACATCTCCGGCTCGAAAAGGAACGTTTTCTCCCTTGATCTCCATTACACCTCCATCGGAGTAACAGATGCCAATCTCCATATGATTATGGAAATGTAGGTGCTCACTCTTCATATCAGAGATTTTCCAGCGTTCCCCGCTGAGTAGCAGAACAGGAAAGTCTATGGGCAGGCTGTAATGGCGGTATTCAATGACAGGTTTTTTCGGTTTGGGCATGTCCGGCTGCTCCTATTCGTCGGATTATAAATGATCGAAATTGCGCAGTTTTGTTACGAATATGCTTAGATGCAAACTATTTTACTGCGTACAATGAAATAAGTAAAGCGTTTACATCACAGGACGGTCACTTCTTAAACTCAATTTAAGGAGTGTGCGCAGGAGAGGGGAATTTCAATGCTGCAAGTGAAATACGACCGTGAACAAATTTTAAACGTTATTCAGAACGTAACGAGAAAAACACTGGATATGGATTTGACTTGGGATTGGCCCTGCGGCGTAGCCTATTACGGAGTAGCGAGAGCTTACCAAACGACAGGTGATCAGGAGATTTTGGACAGGCTGGTGAAGTGGGCGGATGAATATATAGAGCTAGGCTTGCCAAGCTGGACGGTGAATACATGTGCAATGGGACATGTATTGATCACGTTATACGAAGAGACAGGCGATCAGAAGTATTGGGATACCGTCATGAGTAAAGTGGATTATTTGCAAAATCATGCGCTCCGCTTTGGCGATCGGGTGTTACAGCACACAGTATCAACAGCGAATGATTTTCCTGAACAGGCCTGGGCAGATACGCTGTTTATGGCGGCTTTTTTCCTGCTCCGAGTGGGTAGCAAGCTGAAGGACGAAGCGATGATTCAGGATGCGCTGAATCAGTATTACTGGCATATCAAATACCTGCAAGATCCGAGCACCGGCCTGTGGTATCACGGTTATAACAACGTGAACAAGGATCACATGTCCGGCTTTTACTGGGGACGAGCGAATGCATGGGGAGCTTATACGATGTCACAGGTCAAACCGCAACTCAAAGAGTGGTACTTGTATCCGCAATGTATGGACGTTGAATGTTCCTTGCGTGATCAGCTTGCGGCTATCAAGTTGCTGCAGACGGAAGATGGCTTATGGCGTACCGTTCTGGATGATGCGGAATCTTATGAGGAAGTTTCCGCATCATGCGGTATTGCAGCGGCTATGATTAATAACGGCAACCCATTGCATACGAAATATGTACAAAAGGCCCTTAGCGGCATTTTGCACCATATCAGCGAGGATGGACGTGTACTCGGGGTCTCCGGCGGAACAGCTGTGATGAAGGATCGCGATGGGTACCGCAACATTCCGAAAGACTGGATTCAAGGATGGGGTCAGGGACTGGCACTGGCATTTCTGTCGGATATGTTACGACAAGGAGAGTGAACATGTTGCCGAAATCAACCAAAGGCTCTTTCACGTTACCAGGAGAATCCGGTTATGAAGCACTGACGCTGGAGCTGGCTGAGCGGTGGGGAGCCGATGTGATCAGAGATAGTGACGGGACAAAGTTGTCGGCTGAGATCATTCAGGCCGGATACGGCATTTATTCGACGATCTGTATCATTCGGGATCATAATGAGTGGGCATCAAGGAATAAGGATAAGCTCCAGCAATGTTTTCTTATTACTCAGCCGAAGGTAGCCGTTCAGGATTATATCTCCATCTATCTGATGGAGGACTTTTTTGCCGAACAATTCAAGGTGAACGATTCGAAGGAAGCGTTGAAGTATTGGCAGGTGTACGACCGGACGACCGGACAGGAAGTACCGAGAACACAGTGGAATTACGAAAGAGAATCCGGCAACGTGGTCATTACTGGCATCACCCCTTGGCATAAATACACGGTAAGTTTCATGGTCTATCGTATCTGGGAAGAAATATCTATGTATAATCACACAACCAACAACTGGGACAAAGAACACCTGATGCAGATCGACCCCATCTATGCAGACACGCAAACGTATCTATTGGATTGGATGGAAAAATGGTGCCTTGCTCACCCCGAAACAACGGTTGTTCGATTCACGTCGCTCTTCTATAATTTTGCCTGGATTTGGGGTAGTGATGAGCGCAACCGCCATCTCTTCTCGGATTGGGGTTCCTACGATTTTACGGTGAGTTCAAGAGGGCTTGATTTATTTGTCGAAAAATATGGCTATGCACTCACCGCAGAGGATTTTGTGAATGGCGGAAAGTACCAGGTCAGCCATATGCCTGCGGGGCAGCGCAAGCTGGACTGGATGGCATTTATCAATGATTTTGTCATTGATTTTGGCAGAAAGTTGATTGATATCGTTCATCGCCATGGCAAGTTGGCTTATGTATTCTATGACGATAGCTGGGTGGGCATGGAGCCTTACAATGACCGCTTTGAAGAGTTTGGCTTCGATGGCATGATCAAATGTGTGTTCTCTGGCTATGAGGCCAGAATGTGTTCAGGCGTCAAGGCTGAAACACATGAAATTCGCTTGCATCCTTATCTGTTCCCTGTCGGGTTAGGTGGATTACCTACCTTCAAGGAGGGAGGGAACCCAACGCTTGATGCCAAAAACTACTGGATTAACATCCGGCGCGCGTTATTGCGCGAGAAAATCGACCGGATTGGCCTGGGCGGATACCTGCATTTGGTAGAGCCTTATCCTGATTTTGTGGAATATATCGAGAAGGTCGCAGATGAATTCAGGGAGATCAAAGCATTGCACCAGGCAGGCAAACCTGCGCAGCTTCAAACTCGTGTGGCGGTGCTCCATAGCTGGGGCCAATTAAGATCCTGGACGTTGTCGGGACATTTTCATGAGACTTACATGCATGACTTGATTCATGTGAATGAGGCGTTAGCCGGGTTGCCGGTTGATGTACGCTTTATCGATTTTGAAGATATTCGCCAAGGCGTGCTGAACGAGGTGGATGTCGTCATTAATGCTGGAAGAGCCGGTTCTGCATGGAGCGGTGGCGAGCACTGGAATGACACGGCTTGTGTGGATCAGCTCACCCGTTGGGTGCACGAAGGAGGCACATTTATTGGCATCAACCAGCCGTCGGCTGTGGAAGGTTATGATACCTTTTTCCGAATGGCTCATGTGCTTGGGGTGGATGAGGATACAGGTGCGCGTGTAGTGCATGGAAAATGGGCCTATGACGTGCAGGATCGGCATGAGCTTGTGCCAGAAGGTGCAACAGTGAAAGGCAAGCCGCATCGTTATCTGACCGATGGAACGGCCGAGGTGGTGCTGGAAACGGAAGGGAACATTGCACTGTCTGTACATGTTTTTGGCAAAGGAAAGGGAATCTATCTGCCTTCGTTCGAATTCAACTGGGTGAATGCCAGACTGCTGCTGAATCTGATCCGCTTCGCCGGTAATGAGCAACACAATACCAAGTATATTACGGATAATGTGTATACCGAGTGTGCGTATTATCCCGAGAGCGGCAAGCTGGTTGTAATCAACAACAGTGATCAGGCGCAGACGACGACGATTGACACGGAACAGGGGATGCAGAGGTTTGATATCGCACCATTTGATACAATGATTACCCAGATTGGAGCGCAGGCTTCGGTATAATATCAGCTACTTTCCATATTGTACTGTTATCGAATCGACCTTGGAAATGATTAGTTCCCACACAAAAAAGCTCATGACCTGTAGCACATACGCTATAAGTCTTGGGCTTTTTGTGGCGCAAATAAATTTATAATGATGTCATACGTTACATGTATGGACATACGACCTGATGTGCTAGACTATTGAAAAACAAAGGAGCTGCTCACATGAATGTAAACGAGGTTATGCAAGAGCTTGAGGCTCTGGGCAAAGAACGCACGAAAAAAATATATCTCTCTAATGGTGCGCATGAACCCTTGTTTGGAGTTGCGACAGGGGCGATGAAACCGATGGCGAAGCAGATCAAGAAAAATCAGCCGCTTGCTGAGCAATTGTATGCAACAGGCAACTATGATGCCATGTATTTTGCAGGTGTGATTGCTGACCCGAAAGTGATGACCCACGCCGATTTTGATCGCTGGATGGATGCGGCGTATTTCTATATGGTGTCCGATTATATCGTTGCTGTAACTTTAGCGGAGACGGATATTGCCCAGGAGGTTGCAGACACCTGGATTGCGAGCGGAGAAGAGCTGCGAATGTCCGGCGGATGGAGTTGTTACTGCTGGCTTCTAGGTAGCCGTAAAGATAACGAGTTCGAGGAGGATAAAATCAGACAGATGCTTGAGCAAGTCGAACAAACGATTCACAGTGCGCCTGAACGTGCCAAAATAGCCATGAATCTGTTTATCTATACGGTTAGCATGTCCTACGTTCCGTTGCATGAGCTAGCGGTGGAAACGGCCAAAAGGGTTGGCCCACTTGAAGTGGGTCTGGACAAGCCGAAAAGCAAGCTAATCAGTGCTTCCGACAATATTCAAAAGGCACTGAATCGCAATCAGCTTGGATTCAAACGTAAATATGTAAGATGTTAGTCCGAAACGTGTATTCCATTATCACCATGGAACGAAAAATTATTGAAAACAGCCATAATTTCAAGTATTTTATGGCTGTCTACATATCAAAATAATACTGAAAATCACATAAGAATCACATTTCCTGAAAAACTCATATTTTTATGATGTCTGAGAAATGCTTTGTGATTTTTTAACGTGAGTATATATTTTGAGTGTGGTCTTTGCATCATCATGACCTACTCTTTCCATGATTATCTTTAAATCCACCTCAGTTATAGTACTTTGAGAGTATCCTTTGTCAAAAAGTTCATTAAGCATATTTTGATGCACAGAATATTAAATGTGATTAGCCCCAGACTCGGATCGCTGTCTGGGGCTAATTTTCTATTCTTTATCTAGATGTTTTTTGTGTTTCTTTCTAATTATATCAATTGAAAAAATTACAATTGTTATAAGAATAGAATGAACAACAGGCTTAATGTAACTTGGGTCATTGTAGATAAAGTAAGCGAGTATAAAGTTTAATATAAAAGTAATTAAGTACCCTAAAATAGTATCATCTCATTTCAGAACCAAGGTTCAACTACACTAGACTTTCTTGCGTCGTGTTCAATGTTACCGCCAGTATGATTAGAATTAGCTGTAACTCTGATTTCTTTCAAAATTTCATAGTCCCCAATAAAATTACCATTTTCAGTGAAAAATCCTGGCCCTAATGCTCTGTAATAGTATTTAATAGAAATAAATAAGTTCTCTTTGTTGGATGTAACGAAATAGTAAACCCCAAAGCCTCCAATTGCCGCAATACTTATTTTCCATGGATCAGGAATAAATTTCCCTTTAGCCCATTCAACGACGGCTGCTCCTAAAGCAGTTTTTGTTGCTGCTTGGAACTTTTCTGAAGTATAAATATCATAATTTTTCATATGTGTATATGGAGTTGGGTAAGTAGCAGCGAGGCTATTTTTGGACTCTGTTTTGAACTCTGAATTAAGTAATTTGTTTACAGTAGCGATAGCTTCAGGTGTAATTTCACTTAACTTAAGAGTACCATCTTGAATTTGATAGTCAATATTATTTTGTTCTAAAATATTGATTACTCGTTCATCAATAACAGGAGAAACCTTCTCGTTGTTTTCTGCAGATGCTGCTAGGGGAACACTTGATACCAATAAACAAATTGTAAGAAAAACAGTGAAAATTCTTCTCATTTGAAAGCTCCTTAAAGCTCCTTTTAGTAGTGTAATAGTAGTATTGGAGTTGGCCAACTCAAATCTTCTCTCATTATACTTTTTTTGAAAAAAATGTATACACTCATTATGTAAAAAAATTGAAAATAAATTTTACTTTTTAAGGGTTTTGTGGTTTCTACGAATAGTTCATATATACAGAGGTGATTACGATTAGTTTATACTTTAAGGAGCACGCTGACATACATATGGAAAGACCGATCAATTAGTCGGTCTCTTTTCTTAGCTTTCCTTTGGAATCACAAGATAACAATTAATAACATTTTCACCCAAAAATAAATATTTGTGACGATAATTATCGGTGTTATACCAAAATGTGTACAACACACCTGAGAATTTGATATCAACAACAACTACTTTGATATAATCTTTTCATACCAAACAAGTTTCGTATCTGTTTTAAGAAAATTGGATGTGAATGAAAATCACATAAAAATTCACAATCTCAGCGGATTTGTACGAATGAAATTATTAAAATAAGACTGAAAAGGGTTGTAATTATAGGCACACGAATGTTGTAGACTTCAAATGAGACATTATCACCATGGCTCGTTATAATGGTGGTAATGGATGACACGGGTGGGGGAGACAACAACGACATGAAACGCAAGTTAAAGTGTAAGCGTATTCAGTTACTGGATGATTGGAGTCTTAGAACGAAGTTATACATAATGTTTATTTTTTGTGTGCTTGTACCTGTGGTGGCAACTAATGCCGTGTTTTATCAAAGCATCAAAGGACAGATTGAAGCCAAAGAACAGGGCCGGATCAACGAAATGCAGCAACGGATTCGCTTTAATCTGCGGAACAGCTTGGATAACAGCCTGTACGTATCCAATTTTTTATATACGGATGCTACGCTAAATCGGTTTATGGAGTCCAAATACAACAATCAGGAAGACTATTATTTTGCATATTATGATATGCTGAGCGGCAACAATCTGGTTCGGTATTATTACAGTTATCAGCAAGTGAATCAGGTGACGTTTTATGTAGATAACGATACGTTTGTAAATGGCGGCAACTTTATCAAGCTGAATGATGACATAAGGAAAAGTGAATGGTATCAGGCGCTCATGAACACAGACGACCAGATGATGATTTATTCCTATTTTGACAAGCAGCAGGCAGAGATGTCGCAAACTCAAGGCGGCCGTAAGGTTAGCATTATACGCAAACTCAATTATTTCGGGAAACAACAGGTGGAAAAAGTATTGAAGGTAGATCTCGACTACGCCTTCATTAACAAATCGTTCAAAAATGAGGGAGCGGGCGGCAAAATCTATATCGTTTCGAATGATCGGATTATTTTCTCCAATGATGCACAGATGAATCAGGCAAGGAAGCCGTTCCATCTCATGTCTGGCATGTCGAAGGATGAGGGACAGTCCACAGAATTGATTCCTGTCGTATCGGAAAATTGGCAGATTATTGTGCGTGGAGAGAAGCTGGATTTTCTGACGGAGATCGTGGATTCCAGATTCAATCTGCTTCTGCTGATTATTGTTAATCTGCTGGTACCAACACTGCTTATCTGGCTTATTTCCAGATCCCTTGTTCACAGGGTAGGCCGAATTGCAACGCATTTGGATCAAGTTAAACAGGAAAAATTTGAAGTGATTGTAGAACCTGCGGGCAAGGATGAGATCGGTAGCTTAACCCATAGTTACAATATGATGGTCATCAAAATCAGGAATCTGATCGAGATCGTATTTAAAGGGCAGGTCGAACGGCAGGCGCTTGAACTTTCCAAGAAACAGGCTGAATTAAAGGCGCTACAGAGTCAGGTCAATCCACACTTTATGTTTAATACACTAGAAACCATTCGCATGCGGAGTCTGATCAAGGATGAACATGAGACCTCTGATATCATTCAGAAGCTGGCGTTGCTGCTCAGGCAAACGATTAATTGGGGCAATGATCTCGTAAGCATTCAAGATGAAATTCGTTTTGTCGAAAGTTATCTGGTGATCCAGCAATATCGGTTTGGCGAGAAGTTACAGTTCGTTATTGACGTTACCGATGCTGAGATATTGGAGATGAAGATTCCGAAGCTGACCGTGTTAACGTTTGTCGAAAACGCTTGTATCCATGGTATTGAAGGTGGCTTAAATGATGGAGTCGTGGAAGTCAGATTCCAGAAGTATAACGAGCAACTACATATTGTGATCCAAGATACTGGAGTTGGCATGGAGAAGGACAAACTGGAACTCATTCGAACGATGTTGCTTGATCCGAGTCTGGAACGGCTTAGCGAACTGAGCAGCATTGGAGTGATGAATGCATATATTCGGCTTCGAATGTATTTCGATGAACGTGTGCAAGTAAGCATTGACAGTGAAAGGTACAAGGGGACTACGATTCGCATACAAATTCCGCTTGTACAAGCATCTCAGGGATAAGGAGCGAGAATATGATCAACGTGCTGATTGTGGACGATGAGCCATTTATTCGCCAAGGACTGCTTTTGCTGATCGATTGGAATTCACTTGGGTTTCAAGTTTGTGGTCAGGCTTCTAATGGGGTACAGGCACTCGAATGTATCCGAACAATGCGGCCTGACCTCGTCATATCCGACATTAAAATGCCGGAAATGGATGGCATGCAACTTGCCAAAATCATCTATGAACAATACGGCGGCGAGATGAAGATGGTGTTACTTAGCGGTTTCTATGAGTTTGAGTACGCCAAACAAGCGATCAAATATCAGGTGAACGATTATATACTTAAACCGATTGTGAAGGATGAGTTGTTGCAAGTGCTGGAGGCCTTCCGCAAGGCTTTCATGGAAAGAACGGAAGAAAAGCGGCATCAGGAAAAACAGGAACATATCGTTATGACTCAACAGGTGCAATCGATTTTGATTGGAACGGCAGATGAAGATACACTCGCCAGTATCCAGGTCTCATATGGGGATGTAATGACGAAGTTGCGATGCTTGATGATTGAAACGGAATCGGAGCGAGAACAACAGCAGAACGATGGGAGTCTGCTCGTGGAAGCCCATATCAATCAGAATCATGTAGGCTATGTCCTGAAATCTTTTACAGGTGAGAAAAACCGAGTGCTGCATATTGTGACCGACCTGTTGCTGAAGCGTGAGGCATTATCACTGGAACAATACGTTACAAGGCTGTATACAGAGCTAAGTCAGATACAGGGTGCAGCCATAGCCATCTATGTCGGCAAGGAAGTGCACAGGCTGGAGGAACTGCACGAGTCCTATTATTCTTGCGGTAAGATTAAAAGTTTGCGTTTCTTTAGTGCGTACGGGCCGATTTATTATTTTGAACATATGGACACAAGTGTATTCACCAATCAACCAGCCGGACGGGAGAAACAGCTCTTTGACGGACTGATTCAAGCGATCGAGGAGCAACAGACTGAAGATATACGCGGTCATGCGCAGGCCATTTTTCAATTTTTTCTGGAGCAGCGCATTGAGCCGGGCATCGTGGGCATTCATCTTCATTATTTGGCGTACACGTTGCTTGGATTAGTGAACAGGGACGATACGGATCTGAATTCAGATGAGGAATGGATGCAGTCCACATTTCTGCAGACGAACTATGCCATGCTGTCCATGGAAGAGAATATCGAGAATCTCTGCCACTTTTCATACACATGTGCGGAGAAGCTGAAAGAGCGTCAGAAGTGGAATGCAATGGGTGTACTGGCGCGAGTCGAGGCTTACATTCATGAGCACTATATGGAAAATGTCAGCTTGAAGCTGCTTGGAGAGCATTTTTTCATGAATAGCGCCTATCTGGGCCAGATTTTCAAAAAGCATTATGGCGTGAGTTTCAGTGATTACCTGAATCAGATTCGTATTGACGAGGCCATTCGATTGTTACGCAGAACGGATTATAGAGTCTATGAGATTGCAACGAAGGTTGGGTATCGGGACTCCGATTATTTCATTAACCGGTTTGAGAAAATCAGGGGAGAGACGCCTGCCCAGTATCGAAAAAGGGCACAAACGATGCATAACTCGGATTCATCATCCTGCGCGCCTTGAGGGGGAGCAGGATTTTTTGTATATCTGGAATTATTGGGATGAGGTCTATAATTTGTCCCGTTGAGGAGAGCAAGTAACAATGATAATTTTAAATCAACCTTTGGAAAGCGCTTTCTAAAGAGTGTCTCTCAACATACTTCGCTGGAGGGGTCATGATGAAAAAGGATGTCAGAAAAAGATTAAGGCAGCTCGTTCTACTGACGTTAATGTTTACGGTTGTGCTCGCCGGTTGTACGCCGGGGTCATCCAAAACGGAAGAGAAAACGGCAGACGGCAAGGAACTGAAGCAATTTTCCGCATTTTTTGCTGTACCAGGCAAGCTTGCACCTGATGATAACCGCGTAATGAAGGCTATTGAGGAAAAGACAGGCGTGCGTGTCACGATGGATTGGCTCACAGGCCAGACCGCCAAAGAACGAATTGGAGTAATGATTGCAGGCGGAGAGTATCCGGATTTTATTGATGGCAGTGATGGTACACAGCAATTAGTATCTGCCGGTGCGCTTGTACCACTTGAAGACTACATCGACAAATATCCGAATATCAAAAACTATCTCGGTGACAATTGGAAGAAAATGAAGAATTCAACGGATGGTCATATCTACTTCATTCCGCAATTCGGAAATTTACAGGGTGAGTCCATGAAAGTATCCCATGACGGGGAAGCGTTCTGGATTCAAAAAGCGGTGCTGGAGTGGGCGAACTATCCAACAATCAAAACGCTGGATCAATATTTCGATTTGATTGAAAAGTACAAAGCAGCAAATCCAACGATTAATGGTCAGCCAACGATTGGTTTTGAGATTATCTCTTACGACTGGCGTTACTTCGCACTGGAGAACCCGCCGTTGTTCCTGGCAGGCTACCCGAACGAAGGTGCCGCTATTATCGACAAGGCTACGTTAACAGCGAAAAACTACAATACGATTCCGGAAGCCAAGGCTTATTTTAAAAAGATCAATGAGGTCTACAACAAAGGGCTCGTCGACAATGAAACGTTCACAGCCAACTACGATCAGTACATTTCCAAAATTTCAACGGGACGCGTACTGGGAATGGTCGACCAGGGATGGCAGTTCCTCGACGCAGAGGCTTCTCTGGTCAAACAAAAGCTGTATGAAAGAACGTATGTACCACTGTCCATTACGTTGTCCGAAGATGTGAAAGGCCGTTATCAGCATAAGCCGATTCTGAACGTCAACGGCGGACTAGCGATCACGAAGAGCTGTAAAGATGTTGAAGGAGCGCTTCAATACATTAATGATCTGCTTGATCCGGAGACGGAAGTTCTGAGAACGTGGGGACAGAAAGATGTAGATTATCAGGTGGATGACAAAGGCGTATTCTCCCGTAACGAGGAGCAACGTGCCAATTCGAAAGATCCGGACTGGGTACTTGCCAACACTGGAAGCCCGCTGGTATATTTCCCTCACCATGAAGGCATGACAGCAGACGGTAAAAACGCGATGGACCCGAAAGAACAGCCTGAAGAATACCTTGCTACATTGAATGACATTGATAAAAAAGTGCTCAAGGCCTACGGATACACCAAATTCACGGATTTCCTGGAGCCTGCAGAAGAGAACGAACCATGGTTCCCGATCTATACGTTCAATTTTGAACCGAATAAGCCAGAAACAATTGCCAGACAGAAGATGGACGATGTGAAACGCAAATGGTTGCCTAAAGTGATCATGACCTCACCAGCAGAGTTTGATCAGGCGTGGGAAGAATATCAATCCACACTGAAAGAAAGTGCGGATATCAAAGCCTATGAGGATGCACTGACCGAAGAGGTTCGCAGACGTGTAGAGCTATGGGGTTAAACAGGTGAAACAGATGCAAGTAGTAAGACAGGTTATACGATAAGAAGCAAGATAAGCAATACGATAAGCCTTACGAAAAGTACTCCGGTAAGAGAAATATGACAAATAGCATGATAAGTGATGTGAAGAGTAATACGAGAAGCGGTATCAGTAGGTAATAGCTAAGGTCAAGGCAGAGAGGCTATAGGATATCCTGTAGCCTTTCTTAATCCACAAATAAACGTGTACCATTGGACAGGAATGGATTCGAATCATCCGCTTCGGATGATATAGATAAAACTCGGAATCAAGGAGAGAGAAAAGCATGGCTAAAAAGGAGCTACAGTCCTCGGTCAACACCAGTCATATTCCTTCGGGGAAGAGCTGGATCGGGTATAACTTGTCCAGAATGAAAAGTCAGCGCCAATTGATGTGGATGTCATTCCCCTTCATTGCGTTTATTGCTATTTTTGCGTATGGGCCTTTATGGGGCTGGCTCATGGCTTTTCAAAACTATAGACCAGGCCTTGGTTTTATGGAGCAGGATTGGGCAGGACTGGATCATTTCCGAACGTTATTTACAGACCCGACTTTCTTGCGTGTCATTCGCAATACACTGGCGATGAGTCTGATCAGTCTGTTTCTTGGATTTGTCGGTTCAATTGGTCTGGCGCTCTTGCTCAACGAACTGCGGCTGGTTTTATTTAAACGTGTCGTGCAGACCGTTTCTTATCTTCCGCACTTTCTATCGTGGATCATCGTGACAGGCATTGTTGCGAATGTATTGTCGACGGAAAACGGGATTGTGAATGTGCTGATGACCAAGCTGGGGCTGATTGATGCGCCGATTAATTTCTTTGCCGAACCCAAATACTTCTGGGGCATCGTTGGTCTGTCGAGCATGTGGAAAGAGATCGGATGGGGCACGATTATCTATCTCGCATCCATGGCGTCCATTAATCCAAGTCTGTATGAGGCAGCCTCCATTGATGGAGCCGGCCGTTTCCGTAAAATGTGGAATGTCACACTTCCGAGTATCAAACCAACCATCATTATCCTGCTGATTATCAACGTCGGTAACGTACTGAATGCAGGCTTTGAGATTCAATATTTGCTGGGGAACGGACTGGTGCAGGATGTATCCGAGACGATTGATATCTTTGTTCTAAAATACGGGATTAATCTTGGAAACTACTCACTTGCCACCGCGGCAGGAATCTTCAAAAGTGTGGTCAGTCTAGTGCTCATCTTTATCGCCAACGGGATTGCCAAATCTCTTGGTGAAGAGCGGTTGATATGATAAGGGGGCAGCGCTGTGAATCGAATTAGCGGAAAACGAAGCCTGGGTGACTCAATTTTCTCTATCACCAATGGCATATTTATGTTGCTTGTTATGGTTGTTACGTTATATCCTTTTTTAAACACCATTGCCGTATCTTTCAATAACGGTCTGGATACGATTCGCGGGGGAATCTATCTCTGGCCGAGAGAGTGGACGCTGCAAAACTATGTTTCTGTGTTCCAAAATCCACATTTGACCCAAGCGGCATTTATTTCAGTTGCCAGAACGGTCATTGGAACCGTGGTACAGCTCTTCTGTACAGCCATGCTGGCTTATGTACTGAGCCGTAAGGAATACATGTTCAACAAGTTTGTAACGACACTCTTTGTGATTACGATGTATTTCAGCGGCGGCTTGATTCCTGGATACATGCTGATCAAACAAGTGGGGCTACTGAACAGCTTCTGGGTTTACATTATTCCCGGACTCATCGGGGTATTCAACATGATTGTCATCCGTACCTATATTCAGGGGTTATCCGAAGGGCTGATTGAATCGGCGAAAATGGATGGTGCAGGAGATTTCCGCATCTTTATGCGTATTGTGCTTCCGCTCTCTAAGCCGGTGCTGGCTACGGTGGCTCTCTTTATTGCTGTAGGTCAGTGGAACTCCTGGTTTGACTCCATGCTCTATACGGCAGGTAACCGCAATTTGACCACCTTGCAATATGAACTGATGAAGCTGTTATCTTCGGCAACGTCACAAGGGGGAACGGTCAATGTGGATCAGTACAAAAATGTGACGAATATGGTCACCCCCGTATCCATTCGGGCAGCCATCACCATTGTGACAGCCATGCCTATTGTCGTGCTTTATCCATTCTTGCAAAAATACTTTGTCACTGGACTCACCATTGGAGGGGTAAAAGAATGAACAATGTTAATCAAGGCGAGCAATGCACGTTTAACAATCCGATCATGCCAGGATTTTATCCAGATCCGTCTGTCTGCCGGGTAGGGGAAGATTTTTATCTGGTCACATCCACGTTTGCCTATTTTCCTGGCGTTCCGATCTTTCACAGCCGTGATCTGGTTCATTGGAAACAGATCGGTAATGTGCTGGATCGTGAGTCTCAGCTTAATCTGGAGGGCGCAGGGCATTCGCAGGGGATCTTTGCACCGACGCTTCGGCATCATGATGGACTCTTTTATATGATCACAACGAATGTATCTCATGGTGGGAACTTTGTTGTAACCGCTACCGATCCGGCTGGGCCATGGTCTGATCCTTATTTTATTGAAGGTGCGGAAGGTATCGATCCAACGATATTCTTCGATGAAGACGGCAAAGCATATTATTTAGGTACACGGCCTTGCTCGGAAGGTGTCCGTTACAATGGCAACTGGGAAGTGTGGCTACGTGAACTGGATCTTGGTAGTATGAGGCTGGTAGGAGATAGCTATGTTCTCTGGCGCGGAGCGATGGTGGATGTGATCTGGCCGGAAGGACCGCATTTGTATAAAATCGGCGAGTATTATTACCTGATGATTGCCGAAGGTGGCACAGGTCTGAACCATGCGGTTACGATTGCACGCAGCAGCAGTCTGACCGAAGGTTACGTCGGCAATCCGAATAATCCGATTATTACGCATCGTCATATGGGCAAGCATTATCCGGTTATTAATGTTGGACATGCTGACCTGGTACAGGCACCTAACGGTCAATGGTTCATGGTGATGTTGGCTTCCAGACCATATGGTGGGGCTTTCAGTAATCTTGGTCGTGAGACATTCATTGCTTCAGTGGAATGGGAAGATGGCTGGCCTGTCGTCAATCAAGGGCTGGGCAAACTGGAGGAGCAGGGGGTATTGAATCTGCCAGCAGTACCTGTGGAACCAGATCTGCGCTGTGAAAATTTCGACAATGATGAATTGGGCCTGCAGTGGATGTTCCTCCGTAATCCTCAGGAGAACCTGTACTCGTTGACTGAACGCAAAGGTTACCTGCGCTTGAAGCTGAAACCGCAAACATTGAAGGAACTTGAGAATTCCAGCTTTGTCTGTGTACGGCAGCGGCATATGGATTATGTTGCAGCGACTGCGATGGAATTTGTGCCGCAACATGAATATGAGACGGCGGGTCTGGTGGTTATCCAGAATGACCAGTATCACGTGAGAATCGAACGTGCATGTGAAGGTGAGCAGCGGGTTCTGCGGGTAATGACGTGGCTTGGTGGTGAGGAATCACAGGTTGGCCGAGTTGTGCTGGATGGAGAAACTCCGCGTGTTTACATTAAAATGGTGGCGCTAGGACAGCAACTCAGCTTCTACTACAGTACAGATGGAAGTAAGTATCATTTGGTTGCAGGACAAGTGAATACGACCAGCTTGAGCACGGAAGTGGCTGGTGGTTTTGTTGGGTGCTGTATCGGCATGTTTAGTAGCAGTAATGGTGAGTCTTCCGATCAGGTGGCGGACTTTGACTGGTTCGAATATGGTTCGTACTGATATGTAACGGCGAATAACAAAATATCCATCCAAGAAAGCTCAGTCCAGTAGCAGAGGCGCACAGGATTGAGCTTTTTTGATGTTCTTTGTGAACATATCTGGATTAGGATGCTACATTTCCACGCAGGTATTGACCCGGTTTACATCCAAAATTTCGTTCACGTCATGTGCTTCAAATTGATCAAGCAGAGCGTCCAAGCCATACTCCAGCTTGTGTTCAAGCTCCTCCGGATAAATGGGAAGGATCGCATAGAAGTGCACAGTTTGCCCACCCCCCATGTCCAGTGTGAGGAAATCCTCTTCAACCTCAAGTGGAGGCAACACGATTAAGGCGCACATATCTGTATTGTTGGAAAATGGCGTTGCCGGGTCGCCATTGGGTACTGTATGACCCCAACTCAGCCAGGTATCATAGTCATGTGGCAGTCGAGCCATCGTTTTCAACCATCGGATCGGCCAGTAATTATCGGATTCCTTTAATTCTTCTTTTAATAGAGGCCAATCCGGAGGTAAACATATCATCAGTTCTGCATACTCATAGTCCTCTGCATCTTCAGGCGTATTCATTGGCAAGGCACTCATACCTGTGGTATACAACGTATAATAATTACGTTCTGCTGTTGGACGAATGATATGGACATCGATATGAACTCTATCGGACACCAGCTCATGGAACACAGAGTCGGCTTCGCCAAGATATGTATCCGCGTGTTTCTCAATCCGCTGCAGCCATTCGGTTGTTGCATAAGAAGTAGATTGCCATTCGCGATCCAAATCTTTATGACGAATAATAGGAACGCCAGAAGGCGAATATTCAGATGAATTAGACATGTTTACTGCTCCTTTGCACCAAATAATGTATTCGCTTTTTCATCATATCATATCGTGTGAATGGAAGCCCTCACTTCGTTCTATGGTATGATAGGGTCAGGTTGATGAGTTCGATTGAAGGAGCAAAAGGATATGAATCAGAACGTACAACAGTTCAAAGCCGATTTCTTCAAAGCACTGGCACATCCGATGCGAATTCGCATTCTGGAACTGCTGAGTGAAGGAGATAAAAGCGTCAATGAACTGCAAAGCATTCTTGGAACGGAAGGTTCTGCGGTATCCCAGCAACTGGCTGTGTTGCGTAGCAAAAATGTAGTACAGGGCATGAAAGAAGGTACTACAGTCACCTACTCCCTTCGTGATCCGCTGATTAAGGAACTGCTTGCCGTTGCCAAGCAGATTTTTGATAACCATCTAGTCGATGCGATTTCGATGCTTGAGGATATGCGTAAAGACAGCTGACACAGGAAACAAGAGCAACCGGAAGTTAGCAGGGAGCTCTTGTTTTGATGTTTGCAAGATCAGGTAGCGGAAGCACAATTTTATAGGATTGTGATATTTGCGATTGACAGAGCATATATCAAGGAGTAGTGTTCACTTTATATTCAAATATTCAAATATATGAAGAAAAGAAGGTCATGGAGCATGAGAGGCATCGGGAGATATGCGGGGTATCGAATAGCTGATTTGCGCAAGGATCTGATATCGGGACTGATTGTAGGTATTATTGCGATTCCTTTAGGGATGGCCTTTGCCATTGCTTCTGGAGTCAAGCCGGAATATGGATTGTATACCACCATTATTGCAGGTATTCTGATTTCACTGCTGGGCGGCTCCAAATTTCAGATCGGTGGTCCGACTGGGGCATTTATTCCGATTCTTTTTGCTATAGTCATGCAGTATGGTTATGAAAATTTGCTGATTGCTGGCATGATGGCTGGATTGATGCTCATTGTTATGGGAGTATTCAAACTCGGAGCATTAATTAAATTCATTCCAAGACCCGTGACGATTGGCTTTACGGCGGGCATTGCTGTTTTGATTTTTAGTGGTCAGATCGTGAATGTGCTTGGACTTACTGGTGTCACGAAACATGAGGATTTTTACTCCAATATGAAAGAGATCGGGATGCACATCGGGACGATTAATATATATAGTTTGCTTACAGCGGGGGTGTGCCTGGCTGTTCTTCTGCTTGTGCCGAAGTTTGCACCCAAAGTGCCTGCTTCCCTGCTGGGTCTGATATGCTCGACCGTTGTTGCAGCCGTCTTTTTCAAAGATCAGGTGGCTACGATTGGCTCATCTTTCGGTACTATTCCTGGAACTTTACCTGGATTCCGCTTGCCGGAGATCACATGGGAGCGTATCGTGAATCTGCTGCAACCTGCTTTTGTCATTGCTATGCTCGGTGGTATTGAATCGCTGTTGTCTGCTGTTGTCGCTGATGGTATGACGGGCAGCCGCCATAACAGCAACCGGGAACTGATCGGGCAGGGGATTGCCAACCTTGTCACACCATTGTTCGGTGGAATCCCGGCGACAGGAGCCATTGCTCGTACAGCAACAAATATTAAATCGGGTGCAGTGTCTCCATTATCGGGCGTAATTCATGGTGTTGTTGTTTTGCTTGTTCTGATTTTATTTGCACCGTATGCATCCCATATTCCGCTTGCCAGCATGGCGCCGGTTCTGATGTTGGTGGCCTGGAATATGAGTGAACGAAAATCCTTTGCTTATGTACTGCGAACCAGAACGGGGGATTCGCTTGTACTGCTTTTGACCTTTCTCCTTACGGTATTCACGAGCCTTACGACTGCGGTGGAGGTGGGATTGATTCTGGCGGTCATTCTATTTGTGAAACGAATGAGCGAGATGCTGAAAGTAGCCAAGGTACTGCCTGATCCGGATCATAAACATGAGAAGGTTATGGCTCATATGGTACGGGAGGGACATGATTGTCCACAGATCAGCTTGTATACGATCGAAGGGCCATTATTTTTTGGTGCAGCGGATATGTTTGAAAAATCGGTTATGGATTCACTTCCGGAGCGTCCAGGCATGCTCTTGTTGCGCATGGGGAAAGTTCCATTTATAGATACAACAGGAGAGGCTAACCTGGCTAGTTTAATCAAGCATTTTGAACGTTCTGGCGGGATCGTACTGTTGTCGGGACTTCAGGAGCAACCGCTGGAAATGCTGAAACGAACAGGTTTGTTGGAACGGTTAGATTCGGCACATCGGTTTGAACATACGGGAGAAGCTATAACCTATGCATTAAGGCATCTGAACCAAGAGAAGTGTAAGGGATGCAAACATTTTGCGTTCCGGGAGTGTGCGGCTTTGTCTGGTTGTGGGTTGGAGTCTAAGCCTGAGCAGCAGCAAAAGTGGAAAGTTGTGACCGCTAAAGCGTCTCCTTAATAAATGTTCCAATAAATCCCTTTATAATATATATTAAGTATATTAATGATATATCAGACAGGAAGGAACTTGACTATGTTTAATCATCCAACAGCTTTGCGTTCGGTGCTCAGTCCGGCATATCTGGAGTGGGCATTAAAGGCACATTATGATATCGGTACTTGGAAAGAATGTAGATTTTGGCTGCGAGGTTTGAATGATACTTACCGCGTACGCACAAGCACAGGAACTTATATATTGCGTATATATCGTACCGAGGTGGCGGAAGCAGATGTTCGTTATGAACTGAGTGTTCTGACTGCACTAAAAGAAGGTCTAAGTTCAAGTGGGCATACAGAGGTGGGAGACTTTATCCCAACGAAAGATCAGACCGGGTATACAATGCTGGATGCGGCTGAAGGAAAGCGGGCAGCTGTGATCTTTCACTATATTGAAGGGACAGAAAATAATCTGGAAGATGAGGATTCCAGCTACGCTTTTGGCCGTTCTGCTGCTGAACTGCACCAAGCTATGGATGGGATTAAGTTGGAACAGGAGCGAGAACTTGCTTCAGCATCAGTAACGGAGTTGGAGTCAGTAAATACAAGGTTTAAGCTGGATACGAAATTTCTCATCGATGAGCCACTGGAGCGAATCATTCGTTACATTGGAGAAAGTCATAAGGAAACAGCATTTTTGCAAACGTTTACCACCGTGTTAAAAGAAAAGATCTCTACCATCTCCAGTTCAGGTCTGGACTACGGCTTATGTCATGGCGATATGCATGGAAACAACAATGTGTTTGAGCAGCAAGAACGCTTCATCCATTATGATTTCGAATGGGCTGCTATGGGATGGCGTGCGTATGATCTGGCTCAAGTGAAGATTCGGAAACGCCAGTCGGGTGATGCGGAGAAGAAGCAGCAGTTATGGGATGCGTTGATGAAAGGATATCGATCCGTTCGGAGCTTTACAAATGCAGATGAACAGGCGGTCGACTTGTTTATTATCGCTCGCAGGTTCTGGGTGATGGGTCTGGATGTGGCCTTTATTGATAGTGATATGGGCGCGCTGGATTATGGGGAGGATTGGTTGAATGACTTTATTGAGGAGTTTCGTGATACAGGTATTTTATAGGGAACTAATTCATATGAAATAAAAAAGTAACTGTCCTTAAAAAACGATTATGCAGGTTTACTCGCATAATCGTTTTTTTTACTTGTTGGTGCTTAATATGATCAATTAATATAGCAATATTCAATTTTGCGCTACCGATATCAACTATGATTGTGTGGAAGAGGCAGCAGTCGCGGCTGCCGCAGCGGCTGCTGCCGACATGGCGGCTTGCTGAGCGACGATAATGTTGGTAATCGTTGTAGACATGGAAGATGTAAGGATCTCATTCTGTAGACTCTCCACATGTTGAAGTGCAGTCAATGCAGATGAGAACAGCAGCAACTCCTGTTTGTTTATAGACCACGCCCCAAAACCATTTTGAGTTCTTAACCAATCGTATGTCTCAATAACCTGATCTACCAGCAAGTCGATCTCTGCTGGCAATAGCGCAAAGAGTGCGAGTGAAGGCAATGTGTACGTTTTATCCATCCGAAGATTCCTTGAACGGAAAGCCTCGCTTAAAGCCAGCAAACGTTCACTGACCTGAGATCCGCCATCCCCAATAACGAGAATGTGTGTTAAGGTCTGCACGCTGTTTTTCGCGGAAAAATGAGGTTTTAACTCCCGATAGAGCTGCTCCATATGCGCGACAGCAGTGTCTACTTCCAGATTCGAGAGGGCTAACATCGCTGTGAAAATATAGTCATCATGTCCTGTGAGGAAGGGATGCTCTTGTTTCATACGGTCATAGAATGCTTTGGCACGTTCCACGGTATGCTGATATTGATCAGGCGGCACTTGAGCAGCGATCTGATAGGCAGCCATCACCAGGTAGTCAGAGTTGCGGAACTTGATTTCTTTCATCAAGTCATGGACTTGAATCGTATGTTGCAGTCTTGCAAGTTGGTCCGTTGTCAGAGATAGCATAGCTGCAAAATGAAAGGAAGAAGGGCCCCTAAATGCAGAAAAACGTTTGGTATGCTGCTTCAACAAGTCGTTGCTTTGTTGAATGGCTTCGGGATCTATACTTTTATTCTCCACTACATATAGCAACGCCGCCAAACGGCGCATGATGGGGTTCTGCCATTTGAATGGTTTCTTGAGCATCAGGGTGTTAGAAACGAATAATTCGGCTTTTTCCAGCAGTTTTGGTTGCATGTGCAACCCTCCTAATGATTAGTAATGTTTATTTCAACATAAGAAATATTAAATGAATCAGTGCAATGCATCCCATTGGATAGATCAAAGTTCTGGAGAACCTATTTTTAAATTCGTTCTGAGGATGCTTTTCGAAAAAAAAGTGTAACACGGTATGTATGATAAAAAATACATCTAGTACCCAGAATGTTATGGTCTGATAGGAGCTGAAAAGAAGTGAGAAGATGATCGTATACAGTGGAAGATGAATCCATGTGAAATATGTATATGCTTTTTCTGCTTCCATATCTTTTAATACGATAAACAATTTCCATTCGGATCGTCGGATCGCATCCATTTCATGCAGTAGAAACAGGGAAAGGTTAAACAGAAATAAGATCAATAACAAGCTTGGCATCATTATCCTCCTCATTTAATTTTCATGGATCGGTTGGGAAAGGCATTAAAAGTCATACGTGATTCACACTGGAAAAGTTCCGGTAACATGAACAAAAGCGCTACTCATATCACAAAGAAATGATTGAAGATTTGAGCAATTTTTGACATATGTACCTGTAGGTGCTTACTTCCTCATAATCCATATTGTATTTCTGCTTCACATCTCGTACAATTTGATGAAGTAATTCTGCATTGCGTTAATGTGAGTGGATTGAAATGGAATGATAATTGGAAGCTGTTTATGAGAAAAGGGGAGAATCACTTGGAATCAAAGGAACTATCGAGAGGGTTGAAACCCCGCCATGTTGAGCTGATTGCGCTCGGCGGAACGATTGGCGTGGGGCTGTTCATGGGATCGGCAAGCACGATCAAATGGGCAGGTCCGTCCGTATTACTGGCCTATTTGCTGGCCGGGATCATTATCTTTTTTGTTATGCGTATTATGGGTGAGATGTTGATTCAGGAGCCGGTGACCGGTTCGTTTGCAACATTTGCTCACAAATATATTGGTCCGCTTGCCGGGTTCCTCACAGCCTGGAGCTATTGGTTCCTATGGGTTACGGTGGGCATGGCCGAAGTTACGGCAATCGGGATTTATGTGGGGTACTGGTTCCCGGATATTCCACAATGGATTCCTGCGCTCATCGGGGTATTCATTATTGCGGCTGCCAATCTGGCAGCAGTTAAGTTCTATGGCGAATTCGAGTTCTGGTTTGCGATGATCAAGGTAACCGCCATTGTGGCTATGATTGTTATCGGAACAGGTCTTATTTTCTTCGGATGGGGTAATGGAGGACAACCGATCGGTTTGTCTAATCTGATTAGTCATGGAGGTTTCTTCCCGGGAGGTATCAAAGGATTCCTGTTTGCACTATGTATCGTAACAGCTGCTTATCAGGGCGTTGAAATGGTCGGAATTACGGCTGGAGAAGCAGAAAATCCGAAACATACACTGCGCAAAGCGATCAAAAATATTGTGTGGCGTATTCTCATTTTCTACGTAGGTGCGATATTTGTGATCGTTACGTTGTATCCGTGGAACGAGGTAGGAGAGACCGGAAGTCCATTCGTGCTCACCTTTGCCAAAGTCGGCATTGTTGCAGCGGCAGGAATTATTAACTTCGTGGTCCTGACAGCAGCGATGTCGGGATGTAACAGCGGGATCTACAGCGCAGGACGGATGTTATACACACTGGCAGAGAACGGACAAGCACCGGCTTTTTTCAAAAAGCTGTCCAAAGGTGGGGTTCCCCGCAACAGTATCGTGGTAACCATCTCGCTTCTTCTGATCGGGGTTGTACTTAACTATCTGATGCCGGATTCGAAGCTGTTCCTGTACATTTACAGCGCAAGCGTATTGCCAGGAATGGTGCCTTGGTTTGCACTGGCGTTCAGTCAGTTCAGATTCAGAAAGCGCTGGGGTAAGGAACTCGAGGAGCATAACTTCAAGTCCAAATGGTTCCCGATCAGTAATTACATCATTATTGTGTATCTGATTCTGGTCATTATCGGTATGGCCTTCAATCCGGATACACGTCTTCCGCTGATTGTGGGTGCAACGTTTATGGCGATTGTAGTGGTTGGTTATTATGTATTTGGCATCGGCGGCCGTCAGAACAAAGCTAACGATCCCAAATAAAAGGCAACAATGATGATGCATTTCTTGAACATACCTGTGACTCGCAAAGAGTCTGTATGTTCAAGAAGTGCTTTTTTCAGTTTAAATACCGGGCAACTCGGTTACAAAGGAAAGAGTGAACCTTTACACAGATGAAATTCACAACACAACACATACATTTGAACCGAGGAGGAACCAAACATGGCTACGCAAGATCAGCATTCGATTCAAGATCCAACGACACAATATCCGAAGGCAACGAAAGAGTGGAAGCAACAGCAGGATGAGCCGGGATTGCAGCGTGAGATGACTCCTGTTCCGGATTGCGGTGAAAAAACGTATAAAGGCAGCGGCCGTCTAACCGGGCGTAAAGCGGTTGTTACCGGTGCGGATAGCGGGATTGGCCGGGCGGCGGCCATTGCTTATGCACGTGAAGGAGCGGACGTTGTACTCTCCTATCTGCCCGAAGAGGAAGCGGACGCCAAGGAAGTGGTGCAACTGATCGAGGAAGCGGGTCGAAGAGCCATTGCAGTTCCAGGCGATCTGAAGGATGAGAAATACTGTGAACAACTGATTGAAACGGCAGTCAAAGAACTAGGCGGCATCGATATTCTGGCGAATGTGGCGGGCAAACAGCAGTTTGTCGAGCAGATCGGAGATCTAACGACAGAACAATTTGATGCTACGTTCAAAACGAATGTGTATTCCATGTTCTGGCTTAACAAAGCAGCGGTCAAACATATGAAGGCAGGCGGCTCTATCATCAACACGTCATCCATTCAGGCGTACAAGCCATCACCGATTCTATTGGATTATGCAACAACAAAAGCATCCATTAATACCTTTAGTAAAGCGCTCGCCCAGCAAGTCGGCAGCAAAGGTATTCGTGTGAATGTTGTCGCGCCAGGGCCGGTGTGGACACCATTACAGATTGTTGGTGGGCAACCTGTAGAGAAACTGGCTGAATTCGGTAACAATACACCGCTAGGCCGGGCAGGGCAGCCTGCCGAGATGGCTCCAGCATACGTATTCCTGGCGAGTCAGGAATCCAGTTATGTGAGCGGAGAGACATTGAATGCCAATGGTGGTACGGTTAGTCCGTAATCGATTCATTCACGGGATTATGAATAGAGGTTGTCTATTGGCAGCCACATCACTTGTTTCAATTGTTACGTTATATTGTCATTAAAAAGGGAGAAAGCAGTCGTTCAGCTGCTTTCTCCCTTTTGCATGTCCCGAGGTAAACTCCAGACATTAATGATATTCATGAAGCAATGAATGCGTATTATTTCTGTTCTGACTTCGTTTCCAATAATACATAGCTACCCAAGGTGGCAAGCTGCGCGTTATCCAACAGGGCTTCATTTACGGCAGTCAATGCTTCACCTGCTGCTGTCATCAGTTCATCGGAGTCAACCGGTGAGGCAAAACGAAGAATGACAGAGGTCTCGCCTTTTTTCAGATGTGTTTCGGCCTTGCTTTTGTATTCACTAATGGAATCGACTTCAAGGTCGTTCTGCACATAATAATCGTTTGCGTCACTTTCGCCTTTGAACAACCCGAGTTCGGAATCGAGCCAGTAGTCCTTGTCTGCTACCGTCTTCTGACTTGCAGCCGTCTCATCATTGGCATTGTACAAGAAATAAGGAATACCAGAGTTCGTCAGGTTATTGGTTGCATCCACATTTAACCACTCGTTTCCGATTTTCACCTTGTTCCATGCATGCGGTACACCGCTAGAGGTTCCTGTAACCACAATGCTCTCCAAGCCGGACAGATCCGAAAGCAGCTTGTATACCGAAGCATAACTTGCACATACACCTACTCCTTTAACAAGAATACCGTATGTGGTGAATGAATCGTTAAACTGTGCATCCACGTGCTTAAAGTTATTTTGCTCTGCATTTTCAAGCGCAGCATCATCATATTTCGCATTATCATTCAAATAATCGTAGATGGCTTTGCGTTTCTCATCATCGCTCATGCCTTGTTTGATGATTGAAGCAACGACATCTTTGCCTTTGGCAATAATCTCATTTTGTTTCTTCTGGATATCTGCGGCCGTTTCGTTGTAATGAATTGAAAGGGTCAGTGTGCCATAGTTATATTCGAAGCCTTCTACCCCAAGAATCAGTGGATTCTGGTACATGACTTTCAAGACAACATCCGAGAGTGTTGTGAAATTCTGAGCTTCAGGAAAAGCTTTCAGGGAGATACTGTCCTGAGCAGCAATCATATTTTTAGCCAGAACTTCTTCCAGCGCAGAATCTGCATTCATAAAATCATTACCAGTAGCTGGCTCGGGCACGATCTCCTGATTACCTTGTTCTACATTTTGCTCGGTATTGGACTTCTGCTCGTCGACAAGGTTCTGCTGGGATTCTGTATCCGGAGTAGATGTCTCTTCCGAAGGATCACCGCCAGATTCGCTTGCCGTTTGATCGGTAGCTTCTTTGCTGGTAGTTTCATTGTTGTTAATAATCGTTGGTACATCCGGTGCAGGTACATAAGGTGTATTATTTTTAGGCTCAACGAATCCATTACTGGAGTCTGCCACACGTTGCTGTGTAAGCTTATCTAGATCTTCCTGAGTGACATTCTCTACGCGGACATAATTTTTAAGTGCTGTTCCTTTGACGTGAAAAGGAATGACGGTTTCATTGAAAGGTGAAATTTCAACATTCGCCGTATCATAAACAAGCGTTTCACGTGCCAAGGAGCCGTCATTGTACTCTACCGTTATTTTCTGTGGCAGGTCGTTAACGCTTTTCAATTTGTCTCGATAGAGTTCTTCTTTTAGTGCGGATGGTAACTGGGAGGCTAGTGGGGCCGTGGCGATTCCGTTACTAAAGTTCGATTCTTTGCCTTCCCCGAGCGCAGTAACATAATATTCTCCCTGAATACCGGAATTCTGATGTGTTGTAACGATGTCATTATAAATACCGAGGCCGCCTCTGCCGTCTTTCATAAAATCATTAAAGGTCGTCTCGGTTGTGGTTGCAATAACCAAAGGTGTACTTTCACTATAAGCGTTCTCGGCACCTTGAAGAGCAAGATTATTAGGATCGAAAATTCGATTTCGATCGATACGTTTATAAATTTTATATTGGGTGGCACCTTCAACTTTGTCCCATGTAAGCGTTAAACGTCTGTCTTTGTCGATTACATACCTCAATTTAGGTACGGGCAACTCCGATTTTACTGTAAACGGAATGATAAGTGGTTGATCAAGCAAGGTGGGATTCTCGGCATCCGGATCATAGTTTAGGCGAATATAATAGATTGGAGCTCCGCCCCAACCGCTACTTCCTTTGGTTTCCATTGCTTCAGAGCTTAACACGCCCCAGCTCAAGGGTTTAATCGATACGCTGCCATCATTAATTTCTGGAAGAGCATATACCTTACTTGCTTTTAGTGCTTTAATATCGGTATGTACGGAGATAACATCGTCTGAAGATAAGTTTAATTTTCTAAGATCACCTTTAAACTTAAATGTAAATTCTTCATCCTGCGCCACATTATACATAGGCATAATTGCTTTTTCCGAGGCTGTGCCATACTTTTCTTTCAAACTTAAAATGCTGGAGCCTTGCTTGGATTCGGTTGATTTGTTATCCGTGGGGCTACTTTCCTGATTATTACTCTGGCAACCAGCCAGAAGCAGGGTGAGGGCGAACATTATAAAAAATAGTCGTTTCATGGTACACCGCTTTCTACTTATTCTGGGTATAACTTATTTTAAATCCTCTTACAATGCGAACCTCCTATTAATTTCCTAATACTTTTGATAGTTTATGGTCATATCTACTTATTGTCAAGGTGGGTGTAGGGGGGGCATAGACTTGTAAATAGGAAGAATATACCAATGTTTTTTTATGCATAACGATGATAGAAGGTAAAATTATAAATCTCAACAATTGAGCAGAGGAGGAGAAAATAGAAATAGCCTTTCTTAATATATAAGAGAGGCCTAATTTGGCTTTTTATAAATTACCCCACATGCTGTGATACATTTCTATGTATAATTCTTAACCCGGTACCAATACGAATAGGCGTCGGTATATCCCAATTTTGCATATAGTCGCCGTGCCGCTGCATTGCCCTCGACCACTTGCAGATAACTTGAAGTAGCACCATGGCTTTTTCCCCAATGCAACAAATGCAAAATCATCTGCTCTGCCAGACCGCGGTTACGGTAGTCCGGATCTGTAATGATGTCATGCAGTCCAATGAATCCACGTTCAACCACACCTAGCCCACAGGCCACTATACAGCCGTCAACAGACAGTGTGATGAATCCCGTCATTGCGCGGACATTGAATAACATCTGTGTCATGGTTGCCCGAAACTCTTCACTGACCGCATTTAAACGGCAAAAATGATCTAACCATTCCTTCGTTAACTGCTCATTGATGTGTGCCTCCAAATGTTCAGGAACTTTCAGATCCTTCAGATCTCGAAGTTGTACAAGCGTTTTATCTACAACGACATAACCTTTATCTTGTAAAAGTTGATCCAATTCTTCGGGTTGAACGAACGGTGTCATTTTAAAAATGGTATTTAATTGGTTCGAGCTGTAGATATTCTCACATGCCTTGATCTTTTCATGCACATCCAGAGTAGAAGGGTAGAGCGGTTGAACGGAGTTGGCGCGTTTGGAATATCCTTCGGCAAAACGTAGCACCCAACCGTCATACAATGAGGTTGATAAAGGTTGCCAGTGGTTGAGCGTTAGTTCTTCAATCAGACGAAGTTTGTTTTCTGTTGCATACATGTGGCTTATCCTCCTCACATAGGATATAGACGATATAATATCGAATTAAATAATAATACATAATAATGTATAAAAATTCAATATAGATTGTTCGGATGTTATTCCTCTGAATGGTATAATCGATAAAGAGATCAATTTGTGGAATGGAGTACAAATAAACATGATTAACATAGAGATTCAGGGACACATGATTACATGTCATATCGAATTCGGTAAACGAAAAAAAGCCTCGATTACCATGGAACTGCCCTACATGGTCACCATTAAGGCTCCGAATGGCACGAGTGAGGAAGTGATCCGGCAACTGGTTATGCATCATGGAACTGAGATTGTACAAAAATCAGCTCGCATGCAGCAAGTCCTGGATGGTCCCCAAGCTAAGGAATATGAGAATGAGGGTAAGGGGGCATTTTTGCTCTTTGGCAAAGCCCATGCCTTGCATCAATTAATTCCGGTGGAGGGGTTAACAGAAGAAGAACTGCGTGCGAATTTGAAAAAGTTTTATTTTGCAGAATGCAAACGCATGATTGGGCAGCGAATTATACGTTATCAGCAGGAACTGAAGGTGAAGCCGAAGTCTATTGATATCGTAGATTCTCCTACGAAATGGGGGAGCTGTAGCTGGGACAAAAAGTTGACGTTTAATTACCGCCTTGCCATGGCGCCACCAGAGGTCATTGATTACGTTATCATCCATGAGCTGTGCCATATTCATCATATGAATCATGATCGCTCGTTCTGGCGGCGGGTAGGTAGTATTATGCCGGATTACAAGGACAAAGAAGATTATCTGATGCGTAATGGAAGGGCCATGACGTTGTAGAGTCCAATTAATTTGAAACAAAACAGGCTGAGGTTGCTGTCATTAGACATAAAGTACTCCTAATCCACATAAAATATTATCAAACATTCAACATTAATGTGGTTGTAAGTTCTACAGATGTTTAATAAAATGAAAGTAAGAAAAAATAAGAGTAGCCACGCCAATGGCTACTCCTGCACAGCATTTTGTGGTGTGATCACCTCAGAGTGGTGCATATATGACCGAAGTGACCCGCAACCTGGCGAGCAACCTGTGGCGGGTCACTTCTTTCTACGATCAATATAAGTTAACAATGCAAGAATGAACATTGCGAACACGAGTACGTCGTTGAAAGTGAAGTTCATATGATCACCTCCTTTCTCAGGAGATGATCAATACCCACCACAAATTGGCTGTACAATTTAAATTATACCAGTATAAAGGCACTCAGACGAGCGTCTTTTTTTGTTAGAATCTTTTCAACTTCAGCAGAAGAATATGGTCTGATGTAGTACAATAGAGCCAATATTACTCGCCGCGAACGACACTGAAACATACGTGGTGGAAGGAGCACAAGATGGATCAAAACGGACAGCACTCGGAACTGGTGAATGAATATATTGCTGCATTTCCAGCGGATGTGCAACTAAAATTACAGAGGTTACGGCAGATCATTCAGGAAGCGGCTCCGCTCGCTGAAGAAAAGATTAGTTACAAAATGCCTACATATGCGCAGCACGGGAATCTGGTTCATTTTGCCGCATACACGAAACATATCGGGTTCTATCCTGCACCCAGTGGTATTCTGGCCTTCAAGGAACAACTCTCCAGGTTTAAGGGCGCGAAGGGTTCCGTTCAGTTCCCACTTGATGAGCCATTGCCGGAGGAACTAATTCGCCAGATTGTTGAATTCAGAGTGAAGGAGAATGTAGAGAGGAGTCAGAAATGAAAAAATGCCTAATTGTACTTGATGTCCAGCGAGGACTTACCATTCAACGAGATGTATCGGCAACCGTATCAAAGATCGAATCGGTCATGGCCACTTTTGAGAGGAAGAATTGGCCCATTGTTTTTACTAAACATGTGGATGAGCAGGATGAAGAATCCTCACTCTACCGTGGGAAAGCAGATCATCTGGAGATTGTTGTGGATACGAAGCAACATCTGGTTTTGGAAAAGAACAAGCCGAGTGCTTTCAGTAATAGCGAATTGGAAAAATGGCTATGCGATCAGCAGGTTGAGCACGTATTCATTGTGGGCTTTAACATGGAGTATTGTTGTCTTTTTACAGCAATTACTGCTGAACATGAGGGATTTAAAGTAACGCTGATTGAAGATGCATCCGGTACGGTGAATACAGAAGAGACGTATGACATGGAGGGACTGGATATACCTGATTTTATTGGTTCGATTCTCAATTGGTCGGGTTGCATAGAAGTTTTATATACAGATGAATTTAGTGAAGTGTACTCCCAAGGAGTTGAAAAGTAGTATTTCTCTATAATATGGATGCCACTTCATTTCTGGTTAACAAAACATAAAAAAATCCGGATGAAGACTCATCCGGATTTTTTTATGTTTCTTGCTGATCTCTCACTGTTTCTACTCAAAGTAATAGGTAACATCGGAGTTGCTGGCCGCAGGGATCAGATACATAAAGTAGGGACTCACCTGTAGGTAGATGTTCAGATCAGACACACTGAGACTGCGAACCGTTAGATTGAAACGGCCATCTGCACCCACTGTGACGGTTTCCGTACGAATATGTTTTTCTTCTGGTGACGGTCCATGAATCTGAAAGGAGAACGTTTGACCCGCATATGCTGTAAGTGTTCCTCGTACGTTCAAGGTGCGCTCCGCTGTATATTCGAATTGTACATGACGATCATCAAGAATTACCTCATTACCGGTATCCGGTTCTTCAGGCTGTGTTCCGGGATCTTGGGGCTGCGTTCCAGGATTCTCTGGATCGGTCACAGGTTCCTCTGCGGACGGGCTAATCGTGAAAAATTGAGTTTGATAAACGATGTCTGCGTTGGAACCATCTTTTTTCTTCAATCCGGTAATTCGAACGGTAAACGTATCTCCATCCTTCAATGCGTTTAAGTTATCCGGACGGAAGATGATAGCATAGCTATATCCATATCCATCGGTATTTACGTTGAAAAACGCTTTGGCAGGATCACTGCTGGCAGGAGCTTTCCCACCGAAATTCCAGGTTTTCTGATCCGATGTTCGTGTAAGTTCTACCTGAACCTCCGAATCTGAAGGTTTTGCAAACACATCCGGGTTCAACTGTGCAGACCAGGCCTGCGACACATTGAAAGCTTCAATCGGAAACGCACCTTTGTTTGGATACAGGTTGTAATTGTAGCGCAGCTTTCCTGCCCGACTGGTATCCATCACCTGCATGGTGCTAAAATGACTTGCATAATTTTTGTTGTCCCGGGATGCGATTCCGAAGCCAACTTTTTTCAACTGCGGACTCAGAATCCAGCGACGGTGACCTAGTGCAGCAATGTTACTTGCGTCGGAGTCGTCCATATACGCTTCCACACTTTTAACAGCCAGATTGCCGGCAGCGCCATAGGAAGCATATAAATTGGAACTGGAGGCTGATTTGGCACCCAAGTCAAAAAAATCTTTTGGCATATCGGCAGGTCGAGCCGGAAAATGGCTTAGAGGACCGGTAGAGACAAGAACTGCACCGTGTTGAGCCTGAACGTTAAGCGTAGCATCCAGCACAAGATCGCCTTCCAGTCCCGAAAGGAAACGATAGAAGTTGGCCGCATTTAGTGCCTGTTGCAGAGACGATTCACTTAATACGCCAGCAACATAAGGTGCTGTGGTGGAAGGGGTTTGGATATATGTAGCGGGTTGATCCTTGTTCGACATCCATTGCGTCCATTTTTGATTAATTTCTTGCTGACTTCGCTCAGGCAACAAGCTGTCGACGGGGGCAGCTAAGGTCTGCTGTGCACCGAGTAGTACGAACATTAGACCAGCTAGAGGAAGCGTAAGCAGTGTGCGAATAACCTTTTTCCGAATAAACATCTTCTAATCTCCTTCTACTTCTAAAATGTAAATAATATACTTTCATTGTGTTTTATCGACAGTAGAGGATGTATTAGTTAGTTGATTCTAATAAAATGAACCTTTTGTACCATTGGATGAAGTTATGCGTAAATGAGCAGTTGATTCCATGAAAAAAGCACCTCTCGAAACGTACAAGCCGGATAACGATCTCCCATGCTTGCTTGTTCGTAAGGTGCTGTTTCAGTTTAACCGGAACCCGAAGTCTAATGCTATTTTAACGATGCTGTTCTTAACGTTCTTAATTCTCAGTGTATTCGTTAATGGCCATTTTTCCTTCTTCTACACGAATAAAGTAGGAGTAATCTTCTTTTACATTCAAGTACAGGTTAAGATGTTTGGTGTTTTGTTCATTTACCTTGACCGTTAGTTTGAAGCTTCCGTCTGCATCCAGCGTTACGTTTTCGGTCTGAATAGGCAGTACCTCTGGTGCTGGTCCGTTGATATCAATCGGAATGGTGTGACCGGCATAGGCTTTAAACGTACCTCGCAAAGTCAAGATGTGATCCACCGTATATTCGGCCTGAACTGTACCATCCGGGAGGTTCCCTTGTTTCTCATTGTCGCCTGTTGCGGTGACTTGTTCAGGTCTACCCCAAGGCTGAAATCCTTTTCCCTTCAAGTTCCTCAGAAATACAACAGCTTCTGCGCGTGTAAATAATTCCTTGCCAGCATAACCTTCGACTGTAGCTGATGTTTTGCCAGAGGAGTATCCCATGTTCAGCAAATACTGAATATTGTCCTCATCTTTAACATAGTTTCTACCGCCAAGACTGGCTACAATAATAGCAACCTCTGTTCTATTCAGCGCATGATTGCGTAGCTTAGGGTTTCGAATGCTGGCCTCTAGAGGAAGATTGAGTCTGGATGCATAGGTATAGTAACGATCACTCCAGTTCGCACCCGGAGCATCGGTCTTATCCATATACCGCAGGTATTTGGAGTCGGCATACATATTAAACAGCATGGAAAGAAACTCGGCTTCGCTCACCTGAGCATTGGGCCTGAAGGTGTCGTTTTCATACCCGGTAACCATATTTTGCTGAATAGCCCACAGTATATCATTTTTAGCCCAGTGAGCCTGAATATCTGTATAATGGAGCATTTTTTTGACTATGACCGTGACAACCGTTTCTTTCCCGGCAAAACGGATTCGTAAATCGGTTTTACCGACCTTTGTTCCGACAATTTTGCCATTCTGGATCGCGATCTTATCCGAAGATGTTGTGTAGGTCAGGTTGGAAAATGGAGAGTATAACGTTCCATCCCCAAGAATCGCTGTTACGGAGGGGGTGTCTACAGTGTCTCCTACTCGCAAAGTTAGATTTGATTTTGCAGGTGTAATCTTGGTTAAAGTCGGATCCTGCCCGCCGTCTACATGGAAGAAACGTGTCGTATAGGAGATTTCAGCGGGAGAGCCGTCTTTCTTTTGCAGACCTGTAATATGTACTTGGAAGGTATCACCGTTTTTCAACAACTGCACATCGTCAGGACGAAAAATAATAGCGCTGTTATCGCCGAAATTGGATGTCTCGACATTAAAATAGGCCTGCTCAAACCAGCGTCTATTGGAAGGGTCTACATTGTAGTATTCCAAAGGAAACTCAGACTTTTTTGGTTGATGGAACGTCCACTTCCGTTGATCAGAGGTTCGGATCATCTCAACTTGAACCTTTTCCAATTCAGGTTCTGCGAACACATTCTGGTTTAATTGAACGGACCAGGCTTGAAGCGCGCCGAAGGCTTCAATGGGAAAGTCGCCTTGGTTGGGAAACAGGCTGTAGTTATAAGGTGCAACTTGAGTTCTGCTTTGGTCAAAGACCTGCATGGCACTATAATAACGAGTTTGTTCTTCCTCTTGATGGGCAGCCAGTCCGAATCCGATTCGTTGCAACTTCGGGCTTAATATCCAGCGGCGATGCCCCACCCGATCAATATTGGATGCATCCGAGTCATTCATGTAGCCCTTGATGCTTCCGGCCAGTACATTGGATTTGCCATTGCTGGTGACATGCAGGTTAGACGAGGAAGCTGAGGTATAGCCTTTATCAAAAAAATCCTTCGGCATATCTGCCGGTTGTTCAGGGGAATGGCTAAGCTGCCCTCCGGTGGAGACAACAACAGCTCCGTGCTGGGCTTGCATATTCAAAGCCGGATCGAGTACCAGGTCTCCAGACATGCCTGCGATAAAGCGATAGAAGTTGGCAGCATTCAGACCTTGCTCCAGATATCTCTCATTGAGCAGTCCGGCAGAATAAGGGAAAACGGTGGAAGGTGTTTCGGTAAACATAGGGAGTGTTTGATCAACCCTCATCCACTCATTCCACTTTTGGTCGATTTCTTGCTGACTACGCTCGGGAAGCAAGCTATCGATCTGTTCTGCATGAGCGGTCTGCGTTCCGCCCAGAAGCAATAACAGGCCAGCGAGTGGCAGTGCAAGCAACGAACTGATTTTCATTTTTGTACCCATCATAAATCTTTAAAACTCCTCTCATCTTCAGTGCACACCCAAAGGGATACGCAAATGTAACTTTATGTATAGTAACTTTATGTATATATGTTATCGTCTGTTTCGTTGATTTTGCTTAGGGTGAATCCAGAATGAAAGGATTAAAAAAAGAACACAGGCTATCCTTAGATGCAGGATAACGTATGCTCCTCTTTCATATCGCTCATATCCAACTCGTTCATTCCAGATTTAAGTCGAAATCCGGCTGACACATATAATCAATGGGATATAGGTCATCTCGTGCTGATATCAATGCGCGGAAGTGAAGATACAGATTATTCGGTTGCTCCACAACGCCACCTGCTCGAAAAGGGACAAGCTCAGCCACAACGAAGACATCCTCTGCATTCGTACAGCGGAAAATAACATTGTTCGGATTAATAACTTCATCCATATAACTGTAGGTCATCACATGAAAGGACTGGCCGCGCCAGTTCGTCTGAATGACCCGGTACGACTGGGTTCGAATCAGATCAATGTAACGTTCCAGTGGGAAGGTATGCTCAAACTGCGTGATATAACCTTTCTGATCTACATCGATCGTAAATTCGACGTCATAGCTTTCGTTGAATTCTTCCTGATATGTACCTTTCATGATCTTCATCGTATTAAAGTGTGATCCAAATTCCGGATCGGTCACATAGGGAATAGAAATCAGTTCAGAATCAACATACTGTGAAATTTGACTTGTCGTGGACGGTGGCTGGTTATGCTTGGTTGGTCTCAGATCAATGGAACCGATCATGCTTCCGGGAAAACCGGGGTTGCAACTTATTCGCATAGTCATCTCCTTTGAATTATAGTCATCTAGTTGGACGAAGTTTACGGGAGAAAGTTGCACCTTAATATGGAAGGAATATCAAGATACAAATTCATCAGTTAACTTGAAGCGGGAGATTTCAGAGGATATAGTGTAGAGGGTATTCTACATTATCAATGACATATACATGAGGTATGGCTTCATGAACGGGAGGGCTAGACATGTTATCCACTAAAGTCATTGAACATTGCCGCGTAAAAGGCTGGTGGCATGAAGACGTGCCGGCTGAATATTGAGGAAGCATTGCGTAAGCTGGACATGGATCTGAACTCGGATTTTGCACAATTCTACCTTCATGCAGAGGATGGACCGACATTCTATAGTCGGCATCAGGAGCTCTACCAGATCTGCTGGGTGATCGAGAATACCGTATACCTGCAGGATATGCATATATCGCAACTTACACTGGGGTTACCAGAGGCATATATTCCGCTGGACAGCTTTGAAGGGGAAGGTGGATTTTTCTATAATCGCCAGACCGACGAGGTTGTGCTGGTTGAACTGGGGGAGTCCATCGAACGTTTCCTGAATGGAGAGAGCAAGCCGCAATGGGCGGATTTCAATGCCTTTCTGGAGTGGTATTTCGGTTTGGCGGAAGTGACCACACTGTAACAGTAAAAGGGTACTCCCGTGGCTATGAAGGCCAAGGCAGTACCCTTTTGCATGTTCCAACTTGATGAACGATATTTTACTTAGAGCTGGTGAATGGACCTTCTACGTTGTTCTTCCCGTAAGGGAAAAACTCATCGACGAGATCTTGAGGTGAGATCGATACGAAGACATGATCCAGGTCGGTCTTTTTCGCAAAATCTATAATGTCACCCGTATAATACCTTGGATCAATCAGATACACATCCGAGACAACCGTCGAGAGAAAAGAAATCATAGGTACGGCGAGGGAGTCCTTGATAAACATGACCTTGAGTCCGTTTGGATTGTCTTTATTCGTCACATGTACGATTCCCTGATTGCCATACAGATACGTAAAGTATTTGTCCGCTGTCAGGTCGTAGGGAGCACCCTTCACATTCAGGGGATATGTCGTAAGCAACGCATCCTCAAATCGACCATTTAAGGTAGCTTCCGTCTCACCTGTTTTAAAATAAAAAGAATAGTTGGTTTTGAATTTCGGATAAATCAGGTCAAAATCATCATCACCGGCGTACAATTTCCCGGTTTTGCGGCCTTGTGAGCCGATAAAGAAATCCTTATAAGGGATTACATTGTAGTTATTCATGTCTGTAAAATAATGCTCGGGATCGAGCGGCTTATGGTACAGCCCGTCCAGATGTTGAACCAGCTGGCCGAAGGCCCAGAAGGCCGTTTTGATTTTCCAGTGATGATCGGTTGTGAAAAACAAATCCTTCGCCGGTATGCCGCTCTCCAATAATCCTTCGCGCAGATCCAACGTGTCGATTCCGCTCTGCTTCAGATGATCCAGAAAACCATCGGCCGTTTCGTTATTGTAGTTATAAGGAATGCCTTCCGGAAATGTTGTATAGCCACGTACATATTTGTCAGGTGTCATAACATACGTAAGCTTGGTTTTTGACCCCAATTGTGCCCCTAGCTCGGCAACCCGATCAGAAAGTTCTTTCGTATCCGTTGGCCCCGTGGCGAAATACGTATAGTGAAGCTTACCCTCCGTATCTTTGACGACCTCGAAGTTGTTCTCTTCGTTCTTCCACATGAGTGACTGCAAGTATCCGTAGGCTTCCACGAATCCAAACTTTTCAAAAACGTGCTCATTGATATCTGCATCCAGTTCGTTGATGATACCTTTGGCATTGGAGAAGCGGTAGTCCGCTGACGCCAGTGTTTTTTTCAAAGGCTCGAAAGAATGAATCATATTCAAGATCGAGAACGTGGCGAGCGCAAGAATGAAGAGGAAGGCGGTCATTCTCTTTTTGGCAAAAAAGTTATGCATATGAAATCCTTCTCTCAGAAATTAAAATATATGAACGGGTTGTATGTTCCTTTGACCAAATAGGATACACATACAAGGAACAGAGCAATAATGGTCACCGGGTAAAGCAGTTCAAGCGGTTTACCGAAGCGTACACCATCCACCATCCATTTGTTCATCCGTAAGGCAAGTGGTGTGGAGAACAGAATGCCTAGAATGAAGAAAAGGGCATATTCCTTCATGAACATCCAGGTCGTATTACTCCAGAACCCGTTACCATACAGTCCGAACATATTGCCAAGGTAGTTGCCAGCCTGTAACAAGTCCGGTGAACGGAAAATCACCCATCCAATAACTACGATAAACATGGCATAGAAATGTCGGAGCGGAGCATACCGTGTGCTCTTATCCAGGTTGAAAATTTTCTCGAGTGCAATGAACGCGAAGTTGATTAATCCCCAGATCACAAATGTCCATTCCGCACCGTGCCAGATGCCCGTCAGTCCCCAGACAATCAGCAGATTGCGGATCATTTTATCCTTGTTGCTAACGCGTGATCCTCCCAGCGGGAAGTAGACATATTCCTTGAACCAGGTGCCGAGCGAGATGTGCCAGCGGCGCCAAAATTCGGTGATGGAGCGTGAGATATACGGATACCGGAAGTTTTCTTCAAACTTGAAACCAAACATAAGTGCGAGTCCAATCGCCATATCCGAATAACCCGAGAAGTCGAAATAAATCTGCAATGTATAGGCAATCGCTCCCAGCCAAGCCAGACTTGAAGCGATATCGCCTGTTCCGCCCATGCTGAATGCATGATCGGCCACAATGGCCATGCTGTTAGATAACAGCACTTTTTTACTCAAACCCACAATAAACCGGCAACAGCCGACCGCGAACTTGTCCCAGCTTTCCTTCCGATGCATCATCTGATCCGCAATCATGTTGTAACGCAGAATGGGCCCAGCTACAAGCTGAGGGAAGAAGGAAATATAGAGGGCGACATAAAACGGATTTTTCTGCACATTTCCATGTCCGCGGTACACGTCAATGACGTAGGAGATCGCATGGAAGGTGAAAAAGGAAATGCCGAGCGGCAACGCAATATGCGGAATGCTGAAGCCAAAGCCTGTACTTTCATTGACAATGCGCAGGGCAAACGCCAGGTATTTATAAACAAACAGCATACCCAGATTGGCAACTAGCATCACGGTGATAACGGTATAAGCGGCAGTGCGCCGATCCCGGTACTTGTCCACGAGCAGTGCGAAAACGTAATTCAGTGCGATGGAGACCAGCATAACCAGCACAAAGCGTGGTTCACCCCATGCGTAGAAGAACAGGCTTGCCACAAGCAACAACATATTTTTCAGCGTCACAGAAAACCGCAATATATAATACAGCCCGAGCACAAGCGGCAAGAAATAAAATAAGAAGACTACACTGGAAAAGAGCACTGCCTTTCCTCCTTGATGATGTTAATGATGAAATAAAAAAGCTACATTTTAAATATCCGCTTGGACCTGCGATGATTCATCGAACGTTGCTTCCCCGCTTGTGAGCCGTGCTGAAGTTTGCGCCAGAGCCAATATGGAATAACCACCGCGAGTCCAATCAGAAGAAGGCCGATTCGGATCATCCATTCCATCCATGGTTGTAACCATACGGTGGAAGGTTCAAGGACTTTGGGAACCTGATCAGGTGAGGGAATGAAACGCGGCGTTCCATCCGCTTCCTTCATCTGCATCGCCGTGGAACGATCAAGTTTAACGTTATAATCGAGATTCCACTTTTGATCCACCAGCGCTCGAATAGTCACCGAATCGGTTTTTGCGGCGTCCGTTCCAATGGTTAGTAGGCCACCCGTTGTGATTGTTACACCCTGTACAGGATGAGCAAGCTGGAAATTCACTTCTACTTCTGGCGTTTCCAAAGCTTTCGATGCTCTCGCCTGTAGGCCACTAACGGTATACGTTGCAACCGATTCACCGGCCACCGGTTTCACGACTCGTTCATCACCTTTGATCATTACAGAAGATAATTGGTTTTCTGCAACAGCTTCTTTCCTAGGTACCAGTTTGATATTTCCAACGCGGTAATTCAGCTGTGCGTTCTCAGTCGTGGTCATTGTGATGCCCCAGCTCAGCATTTTCTCTGGTGTGACACGGCCAACCGTAGCTGCATGATTTCGAACCATGAGGCTGGAAAAGGGAACACGAACCTCCCCCTCAAACCCGGGCTCCAGTCTTATCAACCCATCTACGGGATGAACCAGCTTCGGTTCTTTGGTTGCTTTGGGAATGAGGATGACATTGCGTTGATCCGCTACTGTTAGTGCCGATTGATCCGTTCGTGTAATGACAACGTTTAGTGGCAGCGTCTGATCGGAATCACTGCGAATCGAGAACCTTAATTCGCTGTAGCCTGACCAGTCCCTGTTCTGCAGCTCATACACATAGGCGGAGTAATAGCCCTTTTGTAGTTCCTCTGTCGAGGTGTTAATCTGTAAGCTGCCGTTACGATTCAGCTTGGACTGCACTTTGGCTCCATTATTCCATACCTTTATAGAACTCTCGCTCCACTGCAACTGATCCGGCTGAGCCAAAGCAGTAGAAGTGATGAGGTATAAGCTTGATAAACCTGATAAACCTGTGAGGATTGCGACAAGCAGCCATTGCTGCCATTTCGTACTCATGCGTTCTGTGCCTCCATGTTATAAATAGGCCATCTCGTCGAGTTCATCACTCGAGATGAAGCTTTTATTCTGTACTGGGCGTTTCGGTTTGTCTGCCTCGGTATACGCCACATTCCATTGTTTCAAAAGAGCTTCCAGTTCAGGCATTTGTCCATTTCGGGCAATGTCCTGAATATTTCTGATCCGGTACAGAATGCCATGTTTGCTTCGCATCGACTTTACCCACATACAGTCAAGAACGAGTCCCTCGGCAAGCGGCAAACGAAGCTCATAGACCAATTCCTGCCTTGATATGTTCAAAAGCAAAAATTCATAGTTAAAGTCCATCAGCATAACGGTTCCATATTCGGGTGTGTCCAGTTCATGGTTCAGCGGAATGCGTGCCAGCTTGCGGTTGGACATGAGGCCTACTTGTCCGCGTTTTACAAAATTCAGACGGATGTCCTCAAATGTACTGATATCTTTATCCAGCTTCTGCGGAAGCGTAGGCTCGCGGTCATACACAATATGTAACAACTGACGCTTATCCTGTTCTGTAATCTCGTGCACTTTAAATGCATACTTCCACTTATTACCGAATGAAGTTACGTGAGTTACCTTGGCTGTAAACTCGCTTGAATAATGATCCGTTACCAGACGTACAGCAAATTCGGCTTCGCTCGGGATGTATCTCGGTGTATCCAGTACGATGGCGATCCCGCCTTCCGAAATATCATGCGTAACCGTGGACAGCGTTTCACCTTCAGTCGTTAGTGTACAGTCCACAGCAGCCAGAATACGCTCATAGTTGCGGAACACTTTACGTCCGCTGAGGAAAAAGATCGACATCATAATGTTGTAGAAATTAATCAACAGCCAGTATAGAACAACGAGAAATCCAATGGTGCCCTGACTAAATGTCCAGTGAATGCAGTTGACGATGCCGATTATAGAGAGCACAGCCAAGATCAGATGCGGAATGATCTGTTTGAGCTGGTAGCTACGATCGTTATGAGCACCGTCTTTACGAGTCACTGCAAATTTATTCATGGTGATGCCCAGTGTTTCCAGAATGACCGCAGGTAGCAGTGAAGGAAAAAGAATAGTTTCGTATACATTCGTCCATTTCGTAGTTCGAATATTACCTGACAACATGCGCAGACACATATTCGTTAATAGATACATCGGCAGCCAGAACACGAGAATTTCCAAAATGGTACACTTCACCACGAGCACACCGAACACAGCAAACAGAATGGGTGACATGATATACAGCACTCGTTTAAGACCGGAATACCAATAGGTTATAGAAGAGATATAATTCAGTCTTTGGGCAAACGTAAGTCCGCGCTTGAACAAGATATTCATTTTTCTGCCCGTTTGAATACATCCGCGTGCCCAGCGTTGGCGCTGTTTGATCAGGCTTTTCAGATCACCGGGAGCAAGTCCGGAAGCAAGTACTTTATTGGTGGCAAAACAGCGATACCCTTTGCTCTGCATTTCAATGCCAGTGGCAAAATCCTCTGTAATGGAACCAGTATAGAAACCACCCACATCTTCGAGTGCCTGCCTCGAAAGTACCGTGTTGGTTCCGCCGTATATAACGGAGTTGGACTTGTTCCGCCCGACCTGCACATCGCGATAGAAGTAGTCCTGTTCATTCGGAATTCGAGCTTCGGAATACAGATTATATTGAAACTGATCGGGATTATAGAAGCTTTGCGGAGTTTGCACGAAGCCAATCTTTTCTCCTGTCAGAAAATAAGGCACGCAGGACGTCAGAAAATCATGCTTCGGAATCATATCGGCATCAAACGTGGCGATTAGAGGGGAGGAAGTATGTTTCATGGCGTTGTTCAAGTTTCCAGCTTTGGCGTGGATGTGCTCTGTCCGGGTCAGATAGTTAATCCCCATATGATCAGCCAGTTTTCGCATCTCGGGACGATTGGAGTCGTCACACAGGTAGATATGTACTTTGGAGCGGTCCGGATAATCCATATTGAGACAGCCGTTAATCGTTTTGAAAAGCAAGGATGCAGGTTCGTTATATGTAGCTATAAAAACATCAACGTCAGGATACAATGACTCATCAACGACAGGAAGTTCAGGATATTCAAGCCGGGTCATGTTATAAAAATGCACAGCGAGTTCAAACATACCAATGAGTTCGACAATCAGGAGGGCAAGACCGGCGGTCACGGCAAGCGGGCCATGGCCGAAAGGAATGGTGAAGAAGGTACGCCATATGACGTAAATACAAGACATGATCACCGTTGCGGTAACCAGCATTTTTTTGCGTGTGCTTAAACGATTCAAGGTGCATACCTCTCTCTATAATTGGTGAAAGTAATCAACGTTCATCAAGTCTAACCATATGTCTATCGTACAATAGCATTCTGAACGAATTCTGAACAAAAGAAATAAATGAGAATGTGAATTGATCCATTATATGTGATGGGAACGACATGTTTTGGTGTTTAAATACAGTCTTTTAATGACGAAATATGTCGAATCATGAAGATTACTGTATTTATTTCATGCGAAATTAGCAACATTTTTATTTCAAGTCCATAATATGGAAAATATTGCGTTGGTGGAATGATTACATATAAAAAGACGAGCCTATGGGCTCGCCTTTTTTGGTTGATCTTTTGCAGATACCGTAATCTCACTGTAGCACTTCCATGCTACCCGAGATTTATTAATCGGATATGTTGCGGGTGTAATATTCAATGATATCCTTACGACGAATGATTCCAAGAAAGACCCGATCTATATCCACCACGGGCACAAAGTTTTGGTCTGCCGCAAGAGTCAGCATATCCTCCATCTCTGCTTCGATGTACACGCACTCATTATAGACACGATGGCTAATCTCATCGACCTGCACTTGGTCCATATTATCAAATGTTAATCCAGGCGTATTACGCATTTTCCATAACAGATCACCTTCGGACAGAGTAGCAACATATTTTCCATCCGGATCAATTACGGGAATGGCGGTGTAGTGGTGCGATTCCAACTGCTCAATAGCATCTTTCATGGAAGCGGTAGACTCGATATAGGCCACTTCGGCTTTTGGGAGTAAAAAATAGCTGATTTCCATCATCGGGCTCCTTTTCAGCCTTTTGCATCGCAAAAAAGCTTTAGTATGTAATTCACTATTCTTATTTAAACATATTATGTGAGCTTAAGGCTATTTTTAATGACAAATTCATCAGATTTGTCACATTGTTTAATCGGCGCAGGAAATTTATAGTATAGAGTAGAGGTGATGTGACATGAAATCGAAACGTAAATTATTATATGGACTCTTGCCGATTCTATTTGCAGGCGGTATTGGAATGTATCTTTATATGCAGAATAGCAAACCGGAGGAACCGAAACCGCAGACAACTGTGAATCAGTACATAGAGCATTTACAAAAGAAAGAGTTCGGCCAGCTGTATTCGTTGATGTCACCTGCTTCGTTGACAGAGGCAGGCATGTCTAAGGAACAGTTTATTGAGAAATACAATGCAATCTACTCGGGTATGCAGGTCTCTGCTGTTAAAGCTGAGCTGACAGCAGCGAATACGACAGGAACGGAAGCTGACTCTGGCGCTCAAACAACAGGGACTGAAAGTGGAACCGAGACTAAAGTTGAATCACAAGCAACAACGGACAAAGAGGGAACGAATCAGGCAGAACAAGGGGCTAGTAATCCTGATCTTTATCAAACCGATTATGATATACAACTGACCACGTTTTTAGGCGAAGTCAACGAGACACATACGCTTAATTTAGTTCGACAGGAGCTGGAGGACGGGAGCAAAGTCTGGCAGATTAACTGGAAGCCGTCCCTGATCCTCAGTGACATGGTGAAAGGTAGCAAAGTTCGGGTGAAGACGTTATTCCCGAATCGAGGGGATATTGTAGATCGTGACGGGTTGCCGCTTGCGACCCAGGGCACAATGAATGAGTGGGGCATCGTACCCGAGAAGCTCGGAGAGAACTCGGATCAGATGATTGCACGCATCGCGGAACATTACAAGGTGTCCGTAGAAGCCATTCAGAAGACACTTGGTCAGACATGGGTGAAACCGGAATTTTTTGTGCCAATGGGCTCGACAGAGGAATTTGATGTACCTTCTTCTCTTAGCGGAGTTGCTCTGCAAAGTAAGGAAATTCGGTATTACCCGCTTGGTGAAGCAGCGGCACATCTGATCGGATATGTGCGTAAGGCCACGAAGGAAGACTTGGACAAAGATACCAAAGGGTATTACCGTGCGGAAGATTGGATCGGCAAAGCCGGACTGGAACAGTCTATGGAGAAGCAGCTACGCGGAGAGCGTGGCGGTTTAATTGAAATTACGGATGAAGCGGGCAACACGCGTTCCGAATTGATCCGCAAAGATGCAGTCGACGGTAAGGATGTGCAACTATCCATCAGCTCCGCACAGCAACAAAGATTGTATCAGACGCTGGCGGGTGGCGGCGATGCCGGAGCGATGGTGATGATGAATCCGAAGGACGGAAATATGCTTGCTATGGTGAGTGCGCCTTCCTACAATCCGAATAAAATGGTTACCGGTCTGACGCAGGCCGAGTGGGATGCCTATTCGGCGAACGAGAAGCTTCCTTTTATCAACCGAGTAACGACACGATATGCTCCCGGCTCAACCTTCAAGGCGATTACTGCGGCTGCGGGGTTGATGGAGAAGGTGACCACACCGGACAAAACCCATGAAATTTCTGGTTTGCAATGGCGGAAGAATGATAGCTGGGGTGGATATTACGTCAAGCGGGTGAAAAGCCTGAGTCCTGTAAATATGGTGGATGCCCTCGTATACTCCGACAATATTTATTTTGCAATGGAAGCGACTGAGATGGGGAGCGCCAAGTTTATCGAGGGCATTCAAAAGTTCGGGTTTGGTGACAATTTCGGGCTGGATGAACTCTATTTGAAACCTAGTCAGTATGCAAATGAGGCGCACAGGGATCTTTCTTCCGAGGTACTGCTAGCCGACACTTCGTATGGTCAAGGTGAGATGTTAATGTCGCCGATTCATCTTGCTACTGCGTTTACGCCGTTTGTGAATGAAGGCAAGCTGGTGAAGCCTGTATTGATTGTTGGAAAAGAGACCCCCGATCCTGAGGTGATTATCACACCGGATGTAGCCAATACCGTTACTGACGCACTGAAACAGGTGGTGTCTCGTCAAGGCGGAACGGCACATGCCCTCAGCTCGATTGCTGGCGGTCTTGCAGGCAAGACAGGAACGGCCGAACTGAAAGCGAAGAAGGGTGAGCAAGGTCAGGAGAACGGATTTTTCGTTACCTTTGATACCGAATCGCCGTCGTTCCTGTTGGCAGCCGTAATCGAAGAGGTGAACGGGCGGGGTGGCAGCCATTATGTGGTGGATCGCTTGAAGCCATTCTTGGAGAAACTTCAGCTTGAGCCGTGACTATGAAATCTGGCAACGATAAGAAATAACCAAAAAACGCGTTCTTGGCTTGAACCATAATGGTCGCCAAGACGCGTTTTTCATTTTACTTTATATACTAAAATTTCATAATGGATTTCAGATCATTTTCTGGCTGTAATCATGAACCGCGCCGAGTTGGTGCGAATCCCTTGCTCGTCGCGGTGATCTTGAACAAATTGTTCAAAGATATCCAGGTCGGACGCGAGTTCTCCGAATTGAGGAACGATAGGCGTGTGTGTCAGCAGGAACAAGAGATCCTCAGGTGTAGCGTAATACTCGGTTACATTATATTCACGGACCTCGATGTGCCGGAAACCTGCATGTTGCAGCTCTTGTTTGTATTTTTCCAAGAGTGTTCCGGGCTCTATGCCGAGATGTTGTCCACGTCCAAATGCTTGCTTTACATTCAATTTATCGTGCTCGCTGACCTGCTGGGTCAGGAATACACCATCCTCTGCGAGAACGTTGTACACTTCTGACGCGGAGAATGCGGAATGTCTGCAAGAAACAATATTGAAGAATGACTTTGGAAACTGTAAGTTGTCCGCATCCATCTGAGTGAATCGCACATTGGAGCATTTTTTAGTTCGCTTTAAATTTCGCTGAGCTGTCTCGATCATTCCATGAGCCAAATCGATGCCGACAAGCAGATGAGCATGTTCAGCAATGGAGAGCACGGCTTCGCCTCCACCTGTGCCGATGTCCAGCAGCAGATCTGATGTTTGGGTGCAACGAGTCACCTCATCATAGAATTCCCAGTCGGTGGGTTCAGAGATCACCTTCATCGTGCTGAAATCCCATCCATTTTGTTGACCGACACGTTCATAAAATGTGTTGTAATCCCACTGTTTTGTCATATTAATTCTTCCTCCAGTATGTGATGTGTTATTTAGGATTTGTTGTTTTCAACCATCGTTCATCTACACATCGAACAGGCTCAAAAGGACAGACCTACCCCTTGGTAGCTGGTACGCGTTTTGATCCAGCCCGACATTTAATTACTTCGAACGATTGGAAACAACATCCCTTTCACCTCACATGTTGGAATAGCCCCATTATACATAATTGACAGCGCATACGCGAGGTGATATTTTGGGGTGGAATCTATTCCAGGAATCCGAGGTGATCAATGGTGGCTGTTCGTGCTAATCAGATTTTTGTTAACTTGCCAGTTCAGGATTTGAAGAGATCGGTTGATTTCTTTACGAAAGTGGGGTTTGAATTCAATGCCCAGTTTACGGACGATAAGGCTACCTGTATGATTGTCGGAGAAAATATCTTTGCCATGCTTCTGGTGGAGGAACGTTTTCAATCCTTTATCACGAAAAAAATCGCGAACGCGGCTGAGACAACAGAAGTGATCGTCGCTTTATCTGTTGCTTCCCGTGAAGAAGTGGATGCGATTGTACAAGCTGCCCTTGATGCTGGAGCGAAGCAATATAACGAACCTCAAGATCATGGATTCATGTATGGACGGAGTTTTCAAGACCTGGACAACCATCTATGGGAAGTCTCTTATATCAATTTGAGCGCGTTCCCTTCGAACCAGCCCGAATAGATCAGCATGAATTGTGCCCTCTAACTATCGCTGAATGGATAAATGAATGAAACTAAATAGATCGGCATCAGATGGATTTGCGGAATATACATGAAGGCCTTCCTTGAAAACAGGAAGGTCTTTTTTTAGGCTACAAAATGAGTGATCAGCATGAATCCTTACTACATATCTTATTTTTCCTTCAGAATATATGGTGCATTTTACCTTTTTGCTATATGATAAATGTCGATTCACCCCGAGATTAGGCAACACATATTCTGGAGTGATATCAAGTAACAGAACGACAACAGAAAAAACAAAAGATAACATATATCTAAATTTACATAAGTTTAGGCTGGAGGGATCAGGATGTATTGTCACATATGCGGCACGAAAAATAGTTCTGGGGAGGACCACTGTCAGAAGTGTGGAACCCGATTGAAACAAGATAGCTCCACAGAGGAGCAAATCTGGTCGGAGCCGTCAGGACTGGAGCCACGTAATGCATCTGCAACCGGAACGGTGAGCAAGCGCAAGAGCAGTCCATTTGTATGGATTATCCCACTGCTACTTGCAGCAATTATGGGGGCGTTGTTAGCGTATTATTATAATCAGGAGAATCTGATTAACGCTCATGTGAAGACACTGCATCTTGAGGCAGAGAAGGCTGCACTGGACGGGAAATATTCAGAAGCTCTGGATTTGCTGGACAAAGCCCTCGCTCAAAGACCTAATGTAGGAGCACTCGTTCAGGATCGTAAAATTACAGAGCAAGCAAATAATTTACTAAAACAAATGGACGAAGCCGCGAATCTGCTCAAAACAGGTAAGCTGTCGGAAGCGGACAAAATGATTCAAACCGCGACTAAAACATTAAACGAACGCCAAGAGCCGGTGTTTGATAAGGTAAGGTCAGCCTTGAACAATCGGAAGGTAACCCTGGCTGTTTTGAAAGTGAAAAAGGAAATTGATCAGTTAACAACCGTCGAGGCACTCGCTGAAAAACTCAAAACGATCTCCAAGCTGAACGGTAAGGAAGCCGAAGTTGTGAAGAAACAGATTACGGATAAGCTGGCAGGTATCAGTTACAAGCAGGCCGAGCAGCAGGTGAAGAAGCATGATTTTACAGCAGCGCTGCAAACCGTGGACAACGGATTATCTTATGCGCCCGAGGATCAGAAGCTGACGAAATACCGGGATGAAGTATTGCGTGAGAAAAAAGCGTTTGAGAAAGCGGAGGAAGAACGTATTCGACTTGCAGAACAGCAAGCAGCTGAAGAGGAACTTCGCAATCGTACAGGGGCTGTATACGTAACGGATCTGTCTGCTAAGCTGGATGAGTATGGAGACTTGTATATCAGCGGGGCGGTGTTTAATCAGGGAACACGCCCTATATCATCCGTGGCGCTTATCGTTAGCATCAATGCCTCCAACGGCGATTACATCGGTGAGACAGATGTTTATGTATACCCAGCTATATTGGATGTAGGCGAAGAAGGATATTTTGAAACCTACTATTATGGGGTATATGAAGCCGCGAATGTGACAGTTACGAATGCATCATGGTATGTGGAGTAGGAGGACGACAAAATGAGCAAACGTGTATGGGGAACGATCATTTCCAGTGCAATAATTATTGGTGCTGGTGCTGGAGGCGTATTCTGGATTCACCAGCATACAGCAGTTGAGATGGCGCTAGCTCCCAAACTGGCTGTGGCTTCCTCGAAACAGGCGGATCAACCCAAAGCAAAAACAACATCTAAAACCACAGAAAAGAAAACGCGTAAACAGATTATTGAAGATAGTCAGCGAAAAGTAGTTACGATTGAAAGTAGCGATGGTCTGGGCTCAGGCTTCTTATATAATAACAAGGGCGATGTCATCACTAATGCGCATGTCGTCGAGGGTTCCAAAGAAGTGACGATTCGCACCTTGGATCATCAGGAATATCGGGGTACAGTGATTGGTTTTGGCGAAGAGACGGATGTTGCTGTTGTCAGAGTCCCTGATCTTGTGAAAATGGAACCTCTGCCTATTGCGTCAGCCAAAGCGGAGGTTGGTGATGAAATTCTGGCACTCGGTAGTCCGCTTGGTTTTGAGAATACGGTGACTACCGGTATTATTAGCGGACTTGACCGCAGTTTTGAAATCCCGCCTTATATTTATACCAACTTGTATCAGATATCTGCTCCGATTACTAATGGTAACAGCGGCGGTCCGCTGATCAACGCCGAAACGGGAGAAGTGCTGGGGATTAATTCGACGGTGGTTAAACAGGAAGGTGGACTGGGGTTCAGCATTCCTATCATCAGTGTGTTGAAGCAGGTGCAACAATGGTCAGAGCGCTCACCTGATACCAAAGGGGCACAAACGGTAAGGGACTCATCTTCGCAGACGTCGTCCGCTGCTTTATCTGAAGCGGAAGCACTGGTTGCTGATTTTTACAACTACCTGAACATGAGTGATTATGTATCTGCCTATGCGTTGCTCGGAAGTGATTGGCAGAAGGGCACAAGTTACGCTAAATTTCGTGAAGGCTATACGTATACGAGCTATGTTAGTGTGGAGAAAATTTCGTCTGCGACTACGAGTAAGGAAGAGATGGAAGTGAGCGGTGTGATCGCTGCCGAGGAGCGCAAGGATGGGGAATACGTAACGACTCAATATAACGTGACATATCAGGTCGGATACGAGAATGGCCAATTAAAGATATTACATGGACAGGGTAAAAAGAAGAAATAAATGGATTCGTGAATAAAAGGAGGGCTTGCCACATGGTGGGTTCTCCTTTTTATATTGCGGATTAGACATATATTTGCTAGAATACAGAACGAATGTTCAGTATATAAGAATGGAGTGAAGTGAGTGAGTTTGAATAAAAAGCAGCTCCAGTCCGAGCAGACCAAGAAAAAACTTGCGGATGCATCCAAAGCCCTTTTTGTACAAAAAGGATATAAAGCAACGTCTATTGAGGACATCGTCGCGGCGACTGGAAGTAGCAAGGGAAATATATATTATCATTTCAAAAGCAAAGAAGGGCTCTTCCTCTATCTCATTGATGAATGGGATCGGGAGTGGGAAGCGAGCTGGAAGTCAAAAGTGCATCTGTATCACACTTCCACCGAGAAAATCTATGGCCTGGCGGAACAGCTCATTATGGATGATATCAACCATCCTTTAACAAAAGCGGCTGATGAGTTCTTCACTGGAGAGAAAAAAGAGAATGATATTGAAGAACGAATCGCAGTATTGTTTGAGCGGCACATCCAATTCAATAAGCAGCTGATTCAAGAAGGAATAGACAGCGGGGAGTTCAATGATCAGAATGTAGAGCATCTTGCGTTGATTTTGGAAAGTACCATTATAGGGCTTAGTCAAATGTCGCGTAAGCTGGAACCGGGCGAGGCTCTTGCGTTGTATCGTCAGGCCGCCAGTGTATTTCTGCACGGGATTGCCAAGGATAAACAGCATAATTAGACAACGATGGAGGATGGAATCATGGCTTTACTGACACGTAACAGGGGCGCGTTGCTGCTGTTGATGTTGAATATTTTTCTCGTATTTATGGGTATTGGTCTGGTTGTGCCGATCATGCCTGCTTACATGAACTTGCTTCATATTACGGGCTTTACGATGGGACTTCTGTTCGCGGCGTTCTCTTTCACACAGTTTTTGTTCTCTCCAGCAGCAGGTCGTTGGTCAGACCAGTGGGGACGCAAAAAGATTATCGTATTCGGGATGCTGATCTTTGCGGTATCAGAATTTATGTTCGGTGCGGTGAATGCGCCTTATCTGCTCTTCGCAGCCCGAATGCTGGGCGGTATTGGCGCGGCGTTGATCTTTCCTGCGGTTATGGCTTATACGGCTGATATCACAACGGAAGAAGAACGCGGTAAAGGCATGGGGCTTATTAATGCGGCCATTACAACAGGTTTTATCATCGGGCCAGGAATTGGCGGTTATATTGCCGAGTTTGGCATACGGGTTCCTTTTTATGCGGCAGGGGTTGCGGGTTTGCTCGCTGCAATCATTACACTGATTATCTTGCCTGAATCCGAGCGTAGCGCGAGTGAGCAGACTACACCTGAAACTAGCGGGGCAAAAGTAAAAGCACCAGGTATGGTATCTCAGCTTATCAACTCTTACCGGGAACCTTACTTTTTCAGTCTAATCATCGTATTTGTTATGGCTTTTGGTTTGGCTAACTACGAGACGGTATTCTCCCTGTTTGTGGATCACAAGTTTGGTTTCACGACCAAAGATATCGCGTTTATCATTACATTTGGTTCCATTGCTGGAGCAGTTGTGCAAGTATCCCTGATTGGCTGGTTGCTGAACACATTTGGGGAAAAGAAGGTTATCACGGTATGTTTGCTGTTTGTATCCGTATTTGTACTACTAACCTTGTTCGTTCACACGTATTGGTTGATTGTTGTTGTAACGTTTATCGTCTTCTTGGGAATGGATATTTTACGCCCTGCAATCAGTACGCAGATGTCCAAGCTAGCTGAAGAACAACAGGGGTTTGTGGCTGGGCTGAATTCTGCGTATACAAGTCTGGGCAACATCGCTGGACCCATCGTAGCTGGAGCGTTGTTTGATGTGAATATTAACTATCCGTATGTATCGGCTGCGGCGGTACTTGGCATCTGTTTCTTATTATCCTTACGTGTGCTAAGAAGTGTTAAATCGGTGCAAGAACCTAAGGTTCAAGTGTAATTCTTCTAAATATAAAACGTGAACACTTCAAGTTTGGTATAATAAGAAATGCTGGAAGTGAACCACATGGGCTGAGTTACATTGGAACATTACCGAGGAAGATCATTTTTAGACATAGACAGGATTAATGGAGTGATAACATGAGCAAAGCAAAAGGTAAGGGCGGCACAGGCCGCGGAACAGGCAAGAAAGGCTGGAATCGCTGGCAAGCCAGTGCCAACCGAGCGAAGAGTGCTCCTAAGCCTTATAAAAGCAAGGGAACCAAGAATAAGGAAAACGCTGAGTCTGCTACGGATAAGTCCAACTAAATGGACAGGGGAAGAGGCGGAGTGGAATCAAGTGTGTAGTTTTTCAGAGAAACAGCAGTTTTTGGATGTGGTATTCATATCTGAAGAACTGTTGTTTTTTTATGCAGGCATAGGGGAAGGGGCATTTATAGGATCAGACATTTAAGAAGTTTCTACTATATAGAGAGATGTGAATATAAAGGTACACTATTTCGTTTAGGTCTTAAGGTAAGCGGCAGGTATCATAAGACAATGTGACTTTAAGACATAGTGTATTTATATGGAGTATATCCACCATCAAAAAGTAATTTCGTAATATGGAATTAATAAATTCATAAATAACACTTTACAAGAGGGATCGATACATGGTATATTCTTATTCCGGCCAAGAAAACACAGCTTACACGGTGCGGCAAGCCATTGAAAACAAGCTTCGAAAGAAACTTAAAAAAAGAACTTGCAAAGTTGGTTCGGACATGATATTATATAAGAGTTGCTGAAATGAACTGGTTTCGGTAGCGAGAACAAGTTTGATCTTTGAAAACTGAACAACGAGTGAGTAAACATTCTGCTTGCAGAATGACGTGAAGGTTTTTGGTACATGCCATCTGGCTGTATGAAAACTGGAACACAAATGAGATTTTTAATCTCGTCAGATTCAAAATGAGCTTATCGCTCTTTTCAATACTTTATTGGAGAGTTTGATCCTGGCTCAGGACGAACGCTGGCGGCATGCCTAATACATGCAAGTCGAGCGGAGTTGATGGAAAGCTTGCTTTCCTGATACTTAGCGGCGGACGGGTGAGTAACACGTAGGCAACCTGCCCTCAAGCTTGGGACAACT
>NZ_JACLIC010000019.1:0-90971 GCF_019748695.1 Paenibacillus cucumis (ex Kampfer et al. 2016)
TTAAGTGTCCATCTTATAGGGTACATTTTAATCAACCCATTGCTCTTTTGGCTTAGTAAGAGGGTACTTTTGCTACATTTATTGCTTCTGCCCAGACTTATTCGAATAAAACGTGGTATTCGCCGTAGCCTTCTTTTTGCAGATCCTCTTTAGGTATAAAACGAAGTGCCGCGGAGTTGATGCAATAACGCAATCCGCCTGCTTCCGTAGGGCCATCCGGGAATACGTGCCCCAGGTGGGAATCTCCTTCACGGCTGCGAACTTCGGTACGGATCATGAAGTGGCTGAGATCTGTTTTTTCCTTCACGTTGTAGTCTCGAAGTGGACGAGTGAAGCTTGGCCAGCCGCAACCCGAATCGTATTTGTCGGTAGAACTGAACAGGGGCTCACCCGATACGATATCCACATAGATGCCATCCCCATGATGATCCCAGAATTCGTTGTGGAACGCGGGCTCCGTGGCATTGTTCTGTGTTACCTCATATTGAAGCGGAGTCAGACGCTCCTTAAGTCCGCTTTTGTCCACACTACCCGACCAGTTGCGCTCAATGAAGTCCTGACGGCCTGAGCCTTTGCTGTACCGTTTGTAATGAGCAGGGTTTTTGCGGTGATAGTTCTGATGATGTTCTTCTGCTTCATAGAACGGTTTGGCAGGCAGGATTGGGGTGAAGATCGGTTTGTCAAAACGTCCGCTCTGTTCCAGTGCAGCTTTGGAAGCTTCAGCAATCTGGCGTTGCTCCTCACTGTGGTAGAAGATAGCCGTCTGATAAGATGATCCGCGGTCATGGAACTGTCCACCGGCATCTGTTGGATCAATCTGCTGCCAGAAGAGCTCAACCAGTTTCTCATATGGGAAAATGGATGGATCAAACGTGATCTGCACCGCCTCCACATGACCTGTTGTTTCCGAGCATACTTCCTCATACGTAGGATTCTCGGTATGTCCACCTGTATAGCCTGAAACGATCTTATGAATACCAGGCAGTTCTTCAAAAGGGGATACCATACACCAGAAGCATCCGCCTGCAAATGTTGCTTTTTCCAATGACTGTTGTTCCATGCTATATTCACTCCATTTCTGATGAAAGAATCGGGCGCTTGCATTTGAACAGGGCTATGCTATATGGCATGCGTTTGCCCCAAAAACATTCGCTCCCGTTCAAAGAGAGGCTCCAGCAATCATCGTTATATTTGAATTTCTAAATATGAATATTAGGCTTACTCTTCTATTATATCCCGAATGGTCAAGTCAACCAAGCGGGATCGCGCAAGTAGGCATGAATCAGACTGGAAAAGTTGTTCAGTACAGCCTCAAGCCTTTTTACGTGACCGATAGCGAAACAACATGAAAATCATAGCCATAACAATCATATATCCCGCCAGTATTCCCAAACTCAGCCAGATCGATGAACCGGCCTGTGCCCCTGCGTAGGCAAATACAAAGATTGCAGGCATTTTGCCAATCGCTGTCGCTGCCAAGAACACCCAGAAGGGGGTATACGTAATGCCGGCATAGATGTTAACAGCCATCTGGGGAACCACGGGCAGTAAACGCATCGTCATCACGCCCATGAACGGATGTGCTTCCATCCAGGCCGTGAACCGATTCAATCCACGGATACGTTCAAGATAACCCCGAGCCTGTTCCCGAAAAATAGTTCTTGCACCAGCATAGACGAGGATCGCCGCAAGCGTTGTGCCGAGCCAGCAAATCCATGCAGCCATGGTTATACCGTAGCTGTACCCAAAAGCAATAATAACAATTTTGTAGGGAATAACAGGTACAAGGGCAAACAGTGTTGCCAAAGAAAGTAACAGCGGAATGGACTGATGATCCTCGGCCCATGCCAGCAGTTCATATCTGTAAATAAACGTGACTCCGGCAAGTAAAACATAAACGAGGAGCCATAACCATTTTCGCAAAAGCCAAACGCTCCTTTCAATTCAGATCCTTGGAGACTCAGAGTCTCATCCGGTTCTGCTATCCTTTATAAGTTTACCACGACAGGCCATCTTGTGAACAATGTAGACAGCTATTACTTCGGATCACTGGCAAGTTAGAGGCGGAGAGGTTACACTATAGGACGGAGAAAGTCATAGGCCGGATTACAAATGAAGGCTGACGAATGAATATAGCTGAAGGTGGAATGCTCATCATGGAAACGATCAAGCGCACCCGAATTGCAATCATCGGACTCGGGGGAATCGCACGTAAAGTATATTTGCCACTACTCACGGCCCATCCGCAAGTAGAGATTGTTGGCATCATGAACCGCTCACCAGAATCGGTAAAGGAGATTGGACAGACGAATCGCATTGAGCGGGGCACAACCGATCTCAAAGAGCTGCTGTCCTGGGATTTGGATGCGGTATTTGTACATACGGCAACGGAATCCCATTTCGAGATTGTGATGGCATGTCTGGAGAAGGGACTGGCAGTGTATGTAGATAAGCCATTATCCTATACCCTGCGGGAGTCTGAAGAGATGACGGCATTCGCAGAAGCACAGGGCTTGTTGCTCGCTGTTGGATTTAACCGCAGATTCGCACCGATGTATCTAAAGGCAAAAGAATGGATGCAGGGCGAAAAGGGTTACGAAACACTCACTCTGACCAAACATCGCACAGGTTTACAAGATCGCCCAGCCGCCGAGACCATCTATGATGATCTCATTCATATTCTTGATCTGATGTTATGGTACGCAGATAACGATGTACAACTTGTGCATCAGTGGCTTCGCGAAGATGATCAAGGTCGGTTGTTGCACGCGGCTGGAACAGCCAGGCAAGGTAAAACGGCACTCGCTCGGTTCGAAATGATTCGTGCCGCAGGCGCTGATCTAGAAAAGGTAGAGATGCACGGCGGAGGAAGATCGGTAGAAGTCGTGAATATGGATACAGCTTACTATGCAGAACAAGGGGAACTGGATACAAAAGAGACATTTGGAAGCTGGGATACCGTACTGGAACGCAGAGGTTTCGCCGGAGCTGTAGATCATTTCCTTGCTTGTCTGCATACACCCGATGACTGCCAGATCAGTGCTAGTTATGTTATGGACAGTCATGAGCTGGCTGAGAAGCTGATCACGGGATAAGTAAATACAGTGTACAGTTGAACGAGGTAAAGTAAAGGAGCGCTAACAAAGCATGGATGAGTATCAAAAGGAACGCAACAAACAAATTGAGGAAGCCGTCATTGAGTCGTATAAGCAGGAAGAAGAGATGATGATCTTGGTCTTTGCTCAGTGGTGTGTAAATAACGAGCTTGACCCGGAAGAGATGTACCGACAAGCGTATCCCGAGCAACAGAGCAATGAGCGTTTGCAGCAGATACAGAAGCTGATTGTCCCCAAGGAGGAAGCTGGAGATATTCGAGACGATACTGTGCTTGGTGTACTCTCCATGTTTGGCAACGAAGACCTCGCTATGGTCGTGTCCGAGGCCATCGCCGCGCGCAAATAAGTATAAAAGACGTATACTACTGCATCACCAAAATGGTAACAATTTGAGGTTTAACAGTGTTTATGCATTAGCGTTTGGAAATCCAATTGTTACGTAAAGAATTAGAGTTATTACATCTGTTCCCGGTGAATCAGGCGAAATTCCTTAGGGGACATGCCAAACCGGGAACGGAATACACGATGGAAATATGTATAATTGTTAAAACCGGATGATTCAGAGACTTGTTCGAGGGTCATTGGACTAAAAATAATCCGTTCTCTGGCCATATTAAGACGCACATCTAGCGTATATTGCATAATGCTTTTGCCAAACGTTTCTTTAAAAAGATGCACCCCTCGTGAGACGCTGATGCCCAGATGCGTTGCCACATCCTCCAGTTTGAATAGAGAAGAAGCATTTTCCTCGATATAATTTTTAATTTCATAAGCAACATAATTGGTTTTCGTATGGGTTGGATGCTCGGATAACAATCGATCCACTTCCAAACATAATATACGCATGTAATAACTCGAAATCTCGGGGTAAGGATTGGAAAGGCGACGTTGCTCCAGAATCAACTGTCTGAATAAAGTTAATAAGCTTTCGGACAATTCCACCTTGATTCGAGTCGGCCGTTTATGGTGTTTCCACCACTCATCCACCCAGGAACCGTTGAAGAAAATATGATAGTCCCCACTCTCCACAAGCCGCTCCCCCATAGGATTGTACTCGTTGTCTATTCTCAGTTCATAAGGTTCATCCGGTTCAAAAAGAAGCAAGTCTCCTGCGTCAACCCTGGACATGGAGCCATCAATGCGAGCACGGCAGCGTCCATCCGTTTGAAGCCGCATCAAGTAATTTTTTACCCCATCCAGTTGAACCATGCTGTAAGGTTTACGGTGGAATGAAAAGCCAGCTGTAAGAACTTGGCAGGAAAAGTCTGTTGGCATAGGTATACTCCTTGTGTGAATTAGAAAATTATGACCAGATAGTTCATGTTTCAATCATATTATTCATTTTAATTGAAGCGCAAACAGAATACCATAGACTTAGAGTTGAGCAACATAAACAAACTATGGTTTCAACAAGCATTTTAAGCAAATGAACATGGTTCTTACATGCGTAAGGAGATGAACATCATCGTGGAAAAAATGAAAGCAGGCATCATTGGCTGCGGCAATATCAGTGCGATTTACTTAGAAAATCTTAAAACAAATCCTTATATCGAGGTTGTTGCGGTCGCTGACCTGATCCGTGAGCGTGCTCAGGAACGGGCAGATGAATTTAATATCGCAAACGTTTACAATGTAGATGAGTTGTTACAAAATGACGAGATTGAGCTTGTGCTGAACCTGACGATTCCGGGCAGTCATGCGATGACTGATCTGGCTGCTCTGGAAGCAGGCAAGCATGTGTATGCCGAGAAACCGCTGGCCATTTCGCTGGAAGATGGACGCAAAGTAGTGGAGCTTGCCGAGGAAAAGGGACTGTACGTTGGCTCTGCGCCGGATACGTTCCTTGGATCAGGCATCCAGACTGCTCGCAAAGCCATTGAAGAAGGTTTGATTGGCAAGCCGATTGCGGCTACTTCCTTCTTTATGGGCGGGGGGCCGGAGGCATGGCACCCTGATCCTGAGTTTTTTTACATGGCAGGGGGCGGGCCAATGTTTGACATGGGGCCATATTATTTGACGGCTCTCGTTACGCTCCTTGGCCCGATTCGCCGGATCAGCGCGTCCGCAGGTATTCAGATTGCTGATCGCAAGGTTGGTTCAGGTCCCAAAGAGGGAACTACGCTTCGTGTCGAAACACCAACCCACTTGGCTGGAACGATCGATTTTGCGGATGGAGCCATCGTAACGATGATTACAAGCTTTGATATCCGCGGCGCTTCTGATCTGCCACGTATCGAAATTTATGGCACGGAAGGCACGCTCAGTGTCCCTGATCCTAACTTTTTCAATGGAGAAGTCAAGCTTCGCCGTTATGGTCAAGACACATGGGAGACGGTTCAGCCGGCCTTCGAAAGTGGGCACAATGAGAGGGGCATTGGACTAACCGAGATGGTGGAGTCCATTCGTGCCGGACGCGAGCATAAAGCAAGTGGCAAGCTGGCATATCATGTGCTTGAAGCCATGCATGCATTTCAGCGTTCTTCTCTTGAAGGCAAGCACATTCATCTGGAGAGCACCTATGACAGCGTTGTAACAACCAATGCCAGTCCATCCGAAAATGAAACAGTTGAATCTCATTAATGGATAATGGAGCTTCCAGTTTGAAGATCCATGAGTGACAACGTGAATTTTCGGGATAGAATCATGCTTGTTTTTCCACAATAACTAAACAAGCATGAGAACGGAGCAAAAATGCAACAGCGACAGGTTTGATAAACTATATCGTTTGAACATTTTATTTACACAGCAACGGAGAGGACGGAAAAAACCTGGAAAAGCGAAGCGCTCGCCTTTATCACCGGATTTTTCCCTATCAAAGGGAATCAAAAAAATCTGGGGATAACAGCTACTCTCCAGGTTATTCTGTCATCGGAGTGCTCCGTGTAAAGATTTGGTTCAACATATATAGGAGAGCAAACACAGCAATCATACACTATCTAAATCAGGGAGGAATTGCACTTGAAACTCGGCGTATTTTTGGTACTATTCGGTGGACGTAAATTAGAGGATGCCCTTGATTATGTAGCTTCCAAGGGACTTAAAGCAGTAGAGATTGGAACAGGTGGACACCCGGGGAACGCTCATTGTAAGCCAGATGAATTGTTAAGCAATCCTACAGCACTTAAAAACTTCAAAAATGCGGTGGAATCACGCGGTCTGACGATCAGCGCTCTGAGTTGCCACGGCAACCCGTTGCATCCGCAAAAAGACATTGCAAAAGGCTTCCATGATGATTTCATAAAATCGGTAGAGCTGGCTGAAAAGCTGGAAGTGCCTGTTGTGAATACATTCTCCGGCTGTCCGGGAGACCATGAGGATGCGAAGTATCCAAACTGGCCTGTGGCACCGTGGCCTAATGATTTTCAAGAAATTTTGAAATGGCAATGGGAAAACAAAGTGATCCCTTACTGGACGGAGTGGGGCAAATTCGCTGCGGATCGTAACGTAAAAGTAGGTTTGGAGCTGCACGGTGGATTCTCCGTGCACACACCTGCAACGTTGCTAAGACTGCGTGAAGCCGCAGGCGAAGTCATTGGTGCGAACCTTGACCCAAGCCATATGTGGTGGCAAGGCATTGATCCGGTTCAAGCGATTCACATTTTGGGTCGTGAAAATGCAATTCATCACTTCCATGCCAAAGATACAACGATTGATCCGGTGAACGTGAATAAACACGGGGTAACAGATATGCAGGATTACACGAACATGTTAGATCGTGCTTGGCAGTTCCGCTCCGTGGGTTATGGACATGATAACAAAACGTGGGCGGACATTATGAGTGCCCTGCGTCTGGTTGGATATGATTATGTGGTAAGTATTGAACATGAAGACGGTCTGATGTCGGTTGAAGAAGGATTCTCTAAAGCCGTACAAAATCTCCAGCAAGTATTGATCGAGGAACCGCTGGGCGATATGTGGTGGGTTTAGAGCTATACTAGGGGGAAATTGAATATGATTAACGTCACCATTTGGAATGAGTTTGTCCATGAGAAAATACATGATGAAGTAAAAGAAGTATATCCGGACGGTCTGCACCGTGCACTTGCTGACGGACTTGGCGGCGAGGGATTTGCGATTCGTACAGCTACATTGGATCAGCCTGAACACGGTTTGAGTGATGAGGTACTGGATTCCACAGATGTGCTTATATGGTGGGGACATATGGCACATGATCGCGTTAGCGACGAGATTGTACAGAAGGTAGTGCAACGTGTATTGAACGGTATGGGTATGATTGTGCTCCATTCGGGTCATTTCTCGAAGCCTTTCAAAGCGTTAATGGGCACAAGCTGTGATCTCAAGTGGCGTGTAGCAGATGAGCAGGAGATCGTGTGGTGTGTCAATCCGTCTCACCCGATTGCGGAAGGCATCGACGCCAAGATCGTATTGGAAAAAGAAGAGATGTACGGTGAATTCTTCGATATTCCAGTACCGGATGAGCTGGTGTTCGTGAGCAATTTCCAAGGCGGAGAGGTATTCCGCAGTGGATGCACGTTCCGTCGTGGCGAAGGCAAAATCTTTTATTTCCGGCCCGGACATGAAACGTACCCCACGTATTACAATCCGGAAATCTTGAAAGTGATCAGCAACGCTGTAAAATGGGCCTACCCTGCCCGAAGTTCGAAGCCACAATACGGCAAGAGCGAACCCGTAAGACCAATTGGTGGCGTGCTGGTCTAAGCCGCAGAAGCTTTAGCTTTACTCATGGACATTCATCATTAAAATTGATTAGGTAATATGGTAATACCGGGAACCCTTCTCCAGGTCGTCTGACTGTGGTAGAAGGGTTCTTTTTGGGTAATATAAGGATATCAGTTGTTAAACGATATTTCCCATGGTTACCTGCCATAACGTGTTGTATACTGAAGGTATACTGTATCGATAGTATTGAGTTTTGTTTTTTTAATGTAAAGTTTTTTGCGGCAGACGTTTTCTTTAAAGCTCAAATGTGTTATTATGAAATATACTAACAAAACGTAAGTTGAGTGATCTCTAAAGAGGTGATAAAAGTGGAAGATCAAGATATGCGGATGTGTCCGCGCTTTGAGACGGCGTTTTCTTTTTTGGGCAAGCGCTGGAATGGGTTGATTATTCAAACGTTAATGAGTGGTTCAAAGCGATTCAAAGACATCTCCAATCTGATACCATCCATGAGCGACAAGATGTTGTCTGAACGGATGAAAGACCTGGAGAGCGAAGGTATTCTGGTGCGTCATGTGTACCCGGAAACGCCAGTGCGAATTGAGTATGAGTTGACCGAGAAGGGCAAGGCGTTACAGCCTGTAATGAGTCAAATTCAAGACTGGGCCGAACACTGGGTGGAATAACCAGCTGATGCTGTGTGCAGAAAGTACAGAAACTCTTGATTTCCAGTGAAATCAAGAGTTTTTTGTCTTCTGTGACAGCTTACATGGGACTTTTTCGCTTATCCGTTGCACATGTTGTCATCAGATGTAGTATAATCTATAGAAAATGGCCGCAGACGGCCGGAGCGAAGGAGGCCACTTGTCATGAGAGAAGAAAGCTTATCCCGTGAAATACGCTACGGCAAACAAGATATTGCAGAACTTGAGAGCGCATCCATTCAGGTTCATCTGATTTATCAGAAAACGGCAGAACTGTTCAAACGCTCGGTTGATTCACCTTCGGGGAGTAATAATCCTGTCCACACAGACGTGGATTGGATGAACAGCGCTGGCTCAGGATCGTCTCCGGCGGTGCTGCAAAAATGGATCCAAGCGCCTAGTGGCTGGAAATGTATCGGCTGTGAACTGCGGTTACCAGATCGTGTGTCTCATGCAAAACAACAAACTTACAACGACCGGCTCTGTCTGAAGGCCGGAAACGGGAAATTGGTTCAGATCGAAATGCTCATTCAGGCCGTTGTCTGGTCACAATACGAAAAAATCCGTATGTTTGCACCTTGGCTTGGTGATGAGCCGTTCTACACTGCGGAAGAACTGGAAGTTATTGCACGATATATTGTTCCGACGTATTTCTCGGATCGCCCATTGCATGAGCAGGGCAAAGTGTTCAAAATTCATCAGCCCTACGGTCATATTCCGTTGTATCAGGAATACGTAGATGCTCCGTCCTGCTGCGTACAGGTAGACGGTGCATTACTTGAAGGTCGTTTGCTTACTGGTGTTTTTGTATCCGATACTCAGACGTTTGGCCTTAATCCCTATGTGAAGGACGGCGACGGAGGTCGTACCTACATGCAGGCTTTTGTTCAATAGTGGTCGGGTCAAACGTATGGCTAATGCAGTATAAGGAGGGTCTGCTTGCAGGCTCTCCCTTTTTTGATGGTAGGTGCGTAAACAGGGAAAGGACAAAAGTAACGGCTTTGACACTGTTTTTTATCAAAGAATGTGCCATAATAAAGGGTATGGACAACAGGGTGAATGATTTTACGCAGGGTGGTGTTACCTACATGATGAAGAAAATTCCCGGTTACATAGGTCTATGTATGATTGTTCTCGTCATTTTGACGGGGTGTACCAGAGAGACACAGCCTTCCGAACAGCCGGTTGTCTCAGAGAAAGATTCAGCCAATACGATTACGGTTGCCATTGATGGCAGTACTTTTTTACCTGATGCGACGAAGTCCATCAAACGAGATTTCAGTGAAGGCTTGACGCTCAAAAAAGCTTTGCTGAACAGCGGGCTGGTTGATTTTACGGCAGACGGAAAACGGATCCAGTCTGTGGGTGAGGTTTCTCTTGATTCGTCTCTGAGTTGGGCAGTGAAGCTGAACGGTAAGGATATTGCTCCAGAAAAGTGGGATACCGAGCTTCATGCTAAGGATGAAGTCATTATATACGTCAAAGCTGCTGACAGCGGGGGAGAAGGTGTCGCATATCAGACAACCCTGCTTAAAGTGAGCGGTGGTAGCGTGGAACCAAATCTGAATCGGCAGTATGCCGGTATTTATGTGCAAGAATGCACTGTTCGTGACGTATTAAAATCCAGTGGAGTTGTGCGTCTGTCGGAGAATAACAAGTTTGTTGTTGCCGTTGAGAATGTTATGCCTCGGACGAATCAGCGCTGGGTAATCAAGGTCAATGATAAAGAGTTAATGGAGAATGGATTGGATATGAAATTAAATCCACGGGATGCGGTGAAGCTTGAACTTGTCAACGCATCCTGAGCACATACAAGGAAATACGAAAAGCCCAATGTTGATAATAATCAAATTTGGGCTTTTTACTGTATGATGAACTCTTTAAACAGTCGTGACAGCAAGTGAAAGGCCCGCTACCTGAGGTCAAGCTATTCATTTAACATGACGTCAAATGCGGCAAATTTCATTCGGGCACAATTCGCAGTGGCAAATGCCCTGCAACATTTTCAGGTCTTTGATCACAATCATACCATTGTCATATTCAATGGCATCTTTTTTGCGAAGGTCACTGAGCATGCGGTTTACACTTTCACGGGTAGCGCCAATCATATTGGACAGATCCGTGTGGGTAATTTTTTTATGAATCATCACATGATCTCCGTGCGCCTCTCCATACGAATTGGATAGCCTGATCAAGGTAGAACAGAGTGCCCCAGGTTTACCGTACAACATCAAATCCCGGAACTTTGTTTGGGTTAAACGATGATGAATGCCCATCCACTTCATGAAATCAATCGCAAAGTCACAATGCTGACAGATCAACATTTCCAGGTCCTTGTGTTCCAGCACACCAATCTCGCTGTCCTCCAGTACTTCCGCCGAGAAGCTGTGTCTGGAGCCAAAGAACGGATCGGCCTGACCAATCATATCGCCTGTCTGGTACATGTACATGATCAGTTCCTTGCCCTCGTCGGTGGATTTCGTGATCTGTGCACGTCCCCGTTTCATATAATAAAGTTTGTCAGAGACGTCACCTTCCCAGTACAGATGTGTTCCTTCCGGGTAGGTTCGGTCTTTCATCGTTACGAGCAGATGATTAAAATTCACTTCCGAGAAACAGTTGGTGTTTCCGCGTTTTTCCAGTACGTTTGTTAGTTCTCCCATACGTTGATCTCCCCTTTATCTCCCCGGTCTGGCGAGTGCAGCTACATGTTGCCCCCGAGGTTCGCCGCAAACTGTGCCATCCTGATCTGGGCATCTCGGCCGTGTGGAGGTACGGTACAAATTGCGGTGGTTCAATTTTTAAGTTCAGTATATACCTAATCTTACCGTTTGAGGGGCATGGAAAGCATTTAAAAATGGCGAAATTTCAAACATTGTGATTAAATTCACTTTTCGAGGGGAAGGATGAGGCTGTTGGTCTACTATTTTAAATAGAAACTGAAATATGACTTCTAAGGGGAGGTTAAAAACTTAACTAAAATTTGTCATACTTTGTGAAAAAAATCACATAATATATCTTTTCCCCGTGTTACGATGTGCATGTAAAGAAGAGAGACAAACCAATACGAACCTTTAGGAGGATGAGGGAGATGGCTGTAAAAAATGAAGTCGCCCCAACAAAAGAACCGACAGCAGGTCAGTATATTCAAACGTTAATTGATAAAGCGAACAAAGCACATGCAGCATTCATGTCCATGGATCAGGAGCAAATAGACCGGATTGTGCAGGCAATGGCGCTTGCGGGACTGGATAAACATATGATGCTCGCCAAAATGGCCGTGGAAGAAACGGGACGCGGTGTATATGAAGATAAAATTATTAAAAATATATTCGCAACAGAGTATGTTTATAACAGCATTAAATATGAAAAAACAGTAGGCGTTATCGAAGACAATGAATATGACAGCTTCCAGAAAATTGCGGAGCCGGTTGGTATTATCATGGGGATCACACCGGTAACCAACCCGACATCAACAACGATGTTTAAAGCACTGATTGCCATCAAAACACGTAACCCGATCATCTTTGGTTTCCACCCTTCCGCACAGAACTGTAGCCGCGAGGCCGCGAAAATTTTGCTTGAAGCTGCTGTGAAAAACGGTGCTCCAGCCGACTGTATCCAATGGATTGATGATCCATCCATGGATCGTACCAACGCACTGATGAACCACAATGATGTTGCTCTCATTCTGGCGACTGGCGGATCAGCGATGGTGCGTGCAGCGTACAGCTGTGGTAAACCGGCACTGGGCGTAGGACCAGGTAACGTGCCTTGCTTTATCGAGAAAAGTGCAGATATCAACCAGGCGGTAACGGATTTGATTCTGTCGAAGTCTTTTGACAATGGTATGATCTGTGCGTCCGAACAAGCGGTCATTATTGAAGAACCCATCTTCGATCAAGTGAAAAAGAAAATGATTACGAACGGCTGTTACTTTGTGAACAAAGAAGAGGCAGCCAAACTGACAGCAGGTGCAATCAACGCAGAGAAATGTGCGGTTAACCCGACCATTGTAGGTCAGTCCGCTGTGAACATTGCCAAAATGTGCGGTATTGAAGTACCGGCAGGTACTAAAATTCTGGTAGCCGAGATTGAAGGTGTAGGCACCAAATTCCCATTGTCTGCTGAGAAACTGAGTCCGGTGCTGGCATGTTACAAAGTTAAATCTGCAAAAGATGGTATTGAGCGTGCGGCAGAAGTGGTTGCTTTTGGTGGTATGGGTCACTCCTCTGTCATTCATTCGAACAATGAAGAAGTGATCAATCAATTTGCGGATCGCCTGCAAACCGGACGGATTATCGTGAACTCCCCTTCAACACATGGCGCAATCGGAGATATCTATAATACCAACATGCCATCGTTGACACTGGGTTGTGGATCGTACGGACGTAACTCGACATCTTCCAACGTAACTGCTGTGAACCTAATCAATGTGAAAAGGGTGGCTCGCCGTACCGTGAATATGCAATGGTTCAAAGTGCCGAACAAAGTCTACTTCGAAAAAGGGGCAACTCAATACCTTGCCAAAATGCCGGACATTACTCGCGTAGCGATTATTACAGATGCCATGATGGTCAAACTCGGATATGTGGAAAAAGTAGAGCATTACCTGCGTCAACGTCAGACACCGGTAGCGATTGAAGTCTTCTCAGAAGTTGAGCCAGATCCATCAACAACAACAGTAGACCGCGGTACAGCCATGATGGAACGCTTCCAGCCAGACTGTATTATCGCACTCGGTGGCGGGTCACCAATGGATGCTGCCAAAGCGATGTGGTTGTTCTATGAATATCCTGACACAGAGTTCAACAACCTGAAACAAAAATTTATGGATATCCGTAAACGGATTTACAAATACCCAAGACTCGGATCGAAAGCAAAATTTGTAGCCATCCCGACAACATCGGGTACAGGTTCGGAAGTTACATCGTTTGCGGTTATTACAGATAAAGAGCATGGTAATACCAAGTATCCGCTGGCTGACTATGAATTGACACCAGATGTGGCGATTGTAGACCCTGAGTTCGTATACAGTTTGCCAAAAACGGCAGTAGCCGACACCGGTATGGACGTATTGACACATGCGATTGAAGCGTACGTATCTGTTATGGCGAATGACTATACAGATGGTCTGGCAATCAAAGCCATCCAACTGGTGTTCCAATACCTGGAGCAATCGTCACTGCAAGGTGACAAACTGGCACGCGAGAAAATGCATAATGCTTCCACGATTGCTGGTATGGCTTTTGCCAACGCGTTCCTGGGCATTAACCACAGCTTGGCGCATAAATGGGGAGGTCAATATCACACCGCACACGGACGCACCAATGCTATCCTATTACCACACGTTATTCGTTACAATGCGAAAAAACCGACGAAATTTGCATCGTTCCCGAAATATTCGCACTTTGTGGCAGATGAGCGGTACGCCGAAATCGCACGTATTCTCGGATTACCAGCACGCACAACCGAAGAAGGCGTGAACAGCTTGATTAAAGCCATCCGTGATCTGAACAAAAAACTGGGCATCGAGGAATCGTTCCAGGAAATCGGATTTGACGCGAAAGACTTCGAATCGCGTGTAGACTACTTGGCAGATCGTGCCTTCGAAGACCAATGTACAACAGCGAATCCAAAACTGCCGCTGGTCACTGAACTTGCCGATGTGTATCGCAACGCTTTCTATGGCAAATTTGAATAACAAGCAACATAAATTACAACTTAGCACTTCAAGTTAAAGCAATTGATTCAGGGGTTCTCCACATTGGGGAGCCCCGATTGCTGTATAGTTGCATAGCCGAAGGAAAGAACGGAGAGATAGGAAAGGAGGTGAGGCAAAGAGGGCAGAGAAACGAGAAACGAAGCCCTCATTTATCAGTCCGCTAGACAGGTCTTGTGCAAGGTCGAAGCGGACCGTCCACAGGCACAGTGTAGACTAAGTTATCGCAGAGAGTCAAAATGGGCAGAAAAACGGAGAGGCGGAGCGTCCGTTTTTCAGGAGCGATCTAGTCTCATGCATGAACGAGGTCACACGAACAACGTACCAGTAGAGTTGTAGCAAAGTGATACCCGCGTAAGCAGTAGAAAAAGGATGGGCAGAAAAACGGAGAAGCGAAGCGTCCGTTTTTTAGGAGCGATCTAGTCCCATGAATGAACGAGGTCACACGAAGAACGTACCAGTAGAGTTGTAGCAAATTGATACCCGCGTAAGCAGCACAAAAATGGGCAGAAAAACGGAGAAGCGAAGCGTCCGTTTTTCAGGAACCTATATCATGCCCTTGGTTGCTCCGAGCATAGCGGAGCAATGGTTCCCCAAAATGCTAGGAACAAAGGGGGAGGTGGCTGTTTGCACAGAGAGGTTCACACGATAACGGAGCGGGCAGGACAGACGGAAGAAGCGAAGCGTTCGCATTTATCACCGGATTTTCACTTTGGAAAAGTGAATCGAAAAAATCCGGGGATAACGGCGATCTGAAGTTGTTCTGCCCGCGGAGTGGTCAAGTGTGAACAACCGTGGCGCAGTGCAATAAGACAACATCCAAAGTTTGTGATAAAAATCACAGATGGTGTGACTTGCTCGACGTATACTGAAAATATAAGAAAAACATTCATTCTGCGGTTCCGGTTCCCCAGTAGAGAGAACGTGTTCCGGATCATGTGAAACAATTCACATAAATCGCGGCTTTGGACACATGATGATACGTCTATTGCAACAATATAATGTGTCCAGAAATCCAAAAAAGCGGAGGGATTACGATGTCGGTGATCGAAAAAGATGTTAAACAACAAACAGGCTGGAGAAACTTTACCAAAGGAACATGGACCAAGACGGTTAATGTGAATGATTTTCTGGAACATAACCTTTCCCCATATTATGGCGATGAGGCGTTCCTTGCAGGTGCAACCCAGAATACCAAAGAATTGTGGGATATTGTATCCGACCTGACCAAAAAAGAACGGGATAACGGTGGTGTGCTTGACGTTGATGTGAATACGCCTGCAACAATTACTTCCCACCAACCGGGATATTTGGATCAAAGCAAAGAGCAGATTGTCGGAGTTCAAACAGACGCTCCGTTCAAACGTTCCATTCAGCCATTCGGCGGAATTCGCATGATGATTGATGCTTGTGAAGCATACGGGTTCGAAATGCCACAAGGTGTCATTGATATATTTACAAACATTCGTAAAACGCATAACCAAGGTGTATTCGATGCTTACACTTCCGAGATGCGTGCAGCACGTAAAGCGGGTATTATCACAGGTTTGCCGGATGCTTACGGTCGTGGCCGGATCATCGGTGACTATCGCCGGGTAGCTTTGTACGGAGTAGACTTCCTGATTCGTAATAAAAAAGGTGAGCTCAATGCACTTGAAGTTGATGTTATTGATGAAGATGTCATTCGTTTGCGCGAAGAGTTGTCCGAACAGATTCGTGCACTGCAAGAACTGAAACAACTGGGCGAGATGCATGGCTTCGATATTTCATTACCAGCAACAACGGCTAAAGAAGCATTCCAATGGTTGTACTTCGGCTACCTTGCAGCGATCAAAGAACAGAACGGTGCTGCAATGTCCCTTGGACGTGTATCTTCATTCCTGGATATCTACATTGAACGTGATTTGCAAGAAGGTATTCTGACAGAAGAACAGGCTCAAGAACTGGTTGACCACTTTGTCATGAAACTGCGGATTGTTAAATTCCTGCGCACGCCGGATTACAACGAATTGTTCAGTGGTGACCCAACATGGGTAACAGAGTCTATCGGCGGGATGTCCGTCAACGGCGAGACACGTGTAACCAAAAACAGCTTCCGTTTCCTGCACACACTGCACAACCTGGGACCTGCTCCGGAGCCGAACTTGACTGTTCTGTGGTCCACGAAGTTACCTGAAGCTTTCAAAGATTATTGCAGTAAAGTATCGATCGAAACCAGTTCCATCCAGTATGAAAATGATGATCTGATGCGTCCAATCTATGGCGATGATTATGGTATTGCCTGCTGTGTATCTGCAATGAAGATCGGTAAACAAATGCAGTTCTTCGGCGCACGGGCCAACTTGGCGAAAGCATTACTGTATGCGATCAACGGTGGACGTGACGAAAAATCGGGAGCACAGGTTGGTCCGGAGTATCCTGCTATTACAAGTGAGGTACTGGATTATAATGAAGTGATGAAACGCTTCAAACCGATGATGGAGTGGCTCGCTAAACTGTACATGAACACTCTTAACGTCATCCACTACATGCATGATAAATACAGCTACGAGCGGATTGAAATGGCGCTCCATGACCGTGACATTCTACGTACGATGGCTTGTGGTATCGCGGGACTGTCGGTAGCAGCGGACTCACTCAGTGCCATCAAATATGCCAAAGTTAAACCGATTCGCAACGAACAAGGCATTGCCGTTGATTTTGAAATTGAAGGTGAATTCCCTTGTTACGGCAACAACGATGACAGTGTAGATAGCATTGCTGTAGAGCTGGTAGAAAGCTTCATGAGCATGATTCGCAAGCACAAAGCCTATCGTAACGCAATGCCAACGCAATCTGTACTGACCATCACTTCCAACGTGGTGTATGGTAAGAAAACAGGAACAACACCGGATGGACGTAAAGCAGGCGAACCATTTGCACCAGGGGCGAACCCAATGCATGGACGGGATAAAAAAGGTGCACTGGCATCGCTCGGTTCTGTAGCAAAACTGCCTTATGAACACAGCCTTGATGGTATTTCCAACACCTTCTCCATTGTGCCAAAAGCACTGGGTAAAGAAGATGCTACACGCAAATCCAATCTGACTGCGATGATGGATGGATATTTTGGTCAAAATGCGCATCACTTGAACGTAAACGTATTTGATCGTCAGCAACTGATTGATGCAATGGATCACCCGGAACAATATCCGCAATTAACTGTACGGGTGTCCGGTTACGCAGTTAACTTTATTAAACTGACACGTGAGCAACAACTGGATGTTATTAATCGTACGTTCCACGGTTCGATGTAAGTTACTTTTCCAGTAGTCCAGTCAAGTATTCTGATTCAACATAAAAATGAACGCATAGCGGATGCGAAAAGAAAGGAAGAGGCAACATGGTTAACGGACATATTCATTCACTCGAAACTTTCGGGACGGTTGACGGCCCAGGTATCCGCTTCGTGCTTTTTATGCAAGGATGCCTGCTCAAATGTCAGTATTGTCACAATCCTGACACGTGGGCACTGGATGGTGGAAAAGAGATGACATTAGAGGAGGTAATGGCTGAAATACAGCCGTACCTGTCCTACTATCGTAGCTCTGGCGGTGGACTTACCATATCTGGCGGAGAACCTACCCTGCAAGCTCACTTCGTCGCAGAAATATTCAAGGAAGTCAAACGTCGCTGGGGGCTTCATACGACACTGGATAGTAACGGGTTTAATGAACCGGATCGTATTCATGATCTGCTTGACCATACCGACCTTGTATTACTCGACCTGAAACATATCGATGACGAGAAACACATCAAACTGACAGGCAAATCCAATGAACGTACGTTGAAGACAGCAAGATGGTTATCCGATCATGGTCGAAAAATGTGGATCAGACATGTATACGTGCCTGGTATTCATGATCAGGAAGAGGATTTGTTAAATCTCGGGCGTTTCATTGGTACGCTAAATGGAGTAGAGAAGTTCGAAATTCTTCCTTATCATCAAATGGGGATTTACAAATGGGAAGCACTGGGTAAAGTTTATCCGCTGGATGGCGTACCTTCTCCAACCGAAGAAGAAGTTGAACGGGCATATCGCCTGATTGAGCAAGGTCGTGCAGAAACAGCCAGCGTCATTTGTTCAGGAAAGTAAGCGGTAAGCGAACATCTATTCACAAGCAACCTTTACGAATATTATTTCGTAGAGGTTGTTTTTTTATTTTTTACTCTCAACGGTTAGAACAAATGCTTCTGCACTGGAGCCAGGTAAATCTTTAGATTAACCCATACAGCTTGTTTATTTTAACAGATAACTATTTTCATAGTTTTTCACTTCTATTAAAAGTTTACAATTCTTATTCATTATTTTTAGCAACTTTTCCCGTTTCTGAGCGTCTAATCATATGACTTTTAGAGGGGATATTAATAAAATGGGAGCAGAAGGAGCCAAAGACAAAGAATGAATTTGAAAAAGAAGTTGTCCATACTCACCGCTTTTGCTGTTTTTCAGGCCTTTGCAGTTATTCCTGCGAATGCACAAGCAGCAGATTCAAGTGAAGCTACGCCAGTGAATACCGCAAAAGTGAAATCCGTTGAGGTTGTAAAGAAAGAACAGCCAATTGCTGAGTCTGAAGTAAAATCAGGAGCAACGACTGATCCTGCTAACAATCCATCAAACAACTCACAACCTGCCAACAATGAAAGCGCCATAGAATCCAATCAGGGAACAACAGATCCTTCTGGAACAGAAGCTACACCGGTAAATCCGGCAACAGGAGCAAACGGGGAACAAGGAACAGGTGAAGAAACAAACACACCAAACACACCAACACCTGCTGAAGTAGAGCAACCAACGACTGGTGGAACAGCTGCGACTGTGCGATCTGCCGGAGACCTGACACTTTATATGAATAGCAACAAGATGGTTCAGGATGGGAAAACGTATCTGGCTGGACAGCCAATGGCTGTAAAAAATGGTGTTTCCTACGTGGCCATTCGTGCATTGGTTGATCGGGTAGGTTACGATGTAAAGTACGATAATACAACCAAAGAGACAATCATTCTCAGCGGTGCGGACGAACTTCGTTTTAAAACAAACAGCAAAGTGTATACCGTTAACGGAGAATCCAGAACGATGAAAGGCCCTGCTTATCAAGAAAAAAGCACGTTCATGATTCCATTGACGTCCATTACACAAGCGCTGAACATCACATATACCGTTAATCAGTCTGCGAAGACGGTTGTATTGAAGCTTAACACTAAACCTGTAGCCAGCTTTACGGTACAAAAGGAAATTTTTGCAGGAGATCAAGTGATCTACACGACTAAAAACAGTTCGCCGAACGGCCTTCCGATTGTGGATGAGCAGTGGACTGGACGTCAAGATTCCTTTGATCAGCCAGGCGTTTATACGGTGACTTATACGGTTCAAGATTCCAGTGGCCAGTGGAGTAACCCTTATACGCTTACGATCAAAGTGGAGCGTCCGAATCTTCCCCCAGTAGCGATGTTTACAACGGACAAGGAAGAATACAAAATGGGTGAAAAAATCTCCTACACTGATCAAAGTACAGATGATGAGGATGCGATCGTCAAAAGAGACTGGAGCAACAATGCACTCGCATTTTTCCTTCCGGGACCGAAGACGGTATCACTTACGGTTACAGATCAGCACGGTTTGAGCAACACATATACGAAAGAGATTATGATCACAAGCGAGACGCTTTATAATCAGTCTGATTTCAACAAATTGTTCGTACCAGTAGGGGACAAATTTACATTCAACGGCGGAGAAGTTCCTGGCATGGAAAAAGTTCCGTTTACGTACACGGATGAATCAAGCCTGCTTATTCGTAGTAACAGCCCTGAGACCGTTAACCAGGAAGGCATTGTCTACAAGGAATCTTCCTTTGGACAGACGCGTTTCATGATTCACCATGTCAATAATACGGGCAAAAGAGTAAAGATGTATGTGATTGCAACCAATAACAATCCATACACAGCTGTATTCGATCAGCAAAATATGGGCTTTGCAGGACCGACGCCATTTGCTACCGTTGCGGGTAAATTGTCCATCGATAAATGGTTCAAATCCATGCAAACGGGGGCAGATTCGAAGAGAGTATACATCCAGCCAGGAGAAAGCAAATTGATTCTGACGGAATTGAACAATATTTCGATGAAAGAAGGGCAGGTCATCTCCCTTTATTCCGACGCTTTCAGTGATTATACTCTTGACTACAACATTGTAATGATCGAAGAAAATAAAGATCCGATGGCCGTGTTGTCCTCATTGCCAGTTCTGGACCGTGACGGCGTTCATAACCGTGGGACTTATCCAAACGCAACACGAATCATTACGTACGATCAGGAAGTTGGCACGAAGCCTTCCCGTCTGCCACTCGGGGATAATGCAAGTGATCCGAATCTCGACGGCACAGACCCGATGGCCTTCACAAGCGCTTCTAACGCTGGTAACTTCGGTGTACTGTACAAAATCACCCTGAACAATGTTGCTCCGCGTACACTGATTTCGTTTAATCCTCGCGGAGGCAAGTATTACGGTTCAGCACTTGTGAATGGACAGCTGGTGCAGTTGTCGAATAACAGCCAGTCTCTAAGTGCGCCGAATGAACAAAATGTGCTGTATCGCACAGGTTCTTACGGTGAGAGTGTTACCATTGTTTTCTCTGCTGCCCCTGGTAGCAACTTGCCGGTAAACATTCTGTTTACCCCACTTCCAGCTGAGAAGTAATATTCTAGTGAATCAAACCGTACGGTTTGGAGTGAAAGCTTATATTTTATATACCCGTTCACCCCAAAAGTCACCTGTATGACCTATATTCTGAACCGTCAACCGAAGGACTCCATACTTATGGGGTCCTTTGTTTTTAGTTTAAGTTTTTAGTTTAAGCAAAACCCCTATACTTGCGTGTAGGGTTCCGTTGACTCTGTTCTTCATTTCATGCATTATTAGAGGTATACAAAAAGAGCAGAAGCAACGGTTTTTGCCAAAAGATTTTGTCGCATGATGAAAATGCAAAAGGTTTGTATGACAGGAGGTGCTGTAAATCATGCTGTCGACGGAAGAGATTATATCAACTATGTCCTCACAGGGACTTCGTATAACCGATCAGCGCAAGACACTTGCACGGTTATTTGCCGAGTCTCCGGGGTATCTTACACCCAAGGACGTCTACGAATATATGGGTAAGACTTACAGCGGATTAAGCTTTGACACGGTGTACCGAAACTTGCGTGTAATGCAGGAACTAGGCGTGCTGGAGCAAGTTATATTTGAAGATGGAGTGAAGTTCAGAGCACATTGCAGCGAAGGCCACCATCATCATCATATGATCTGCCTGAAGTGTCAGAAGACCTACCCGATCGTTTTTTGTCCGATGCAACTTGCTGATGCTCCCGAGCAATTTCAGGTCGTGGATCACAAGTTTGAAGTATTCGGATATTGCAAGGATTGTGCTGAACATGCTCCAGCGAAGAAGTCATCTACACATCAGCATGCACACAGCCACGGGAAGAATTGAAGATGAAACTTTCGCGTAGAATCGTGCAAGCTCCCATCCGGGTATACCGCAATTACATCTCTCCATTAAAACCGCCGACCTGCCGATTTTATCCTACGTGTTCGGCGTATGCGATGGAAGCAATTGAAGTGCATGGTGCACTCAAAGGTTCCCTTCTAGCGGCGAAACGGATTGCCAAATGTCATCCGTTTCATCCGGGCGGTGTAGATTTGGTTCCGCCTAAGGTGGAGAAAAATGTAGTGATATCCGAACCGTAATGTGCAAAAGAGCCTGATGTTCATTTTTGCTGATCAAGGTGTTATAGAGCAGGTAGCTGGAACCCAGAAGCTTGGTTCTATTCGGTGGTATACTTGACAACAAGGTCAGCATTTCAGTATATTTTTTGTATATGATTTTCCAGTGAAGGGATAAGTACAGACACACCCCCAGTGCAGAGAGCCGGAGAAGCTGAGAACCGGTCTGGGAGGAGGATGGAAGATGGTCCCGGAGGAACCTCTTTCGAGCGTGCAATCAGCGACTTGTCGCTATTGTCGTAAGCCTGAGGCGTGATCCAGCGTTAATGGGCGGTCGAAGGACCGGAAGAGCCTGCGTTTTGTGAAAAATGCGGGGAAATTGGGTGGTAACACGTGAGAGATACTCTCGTCCCATACAGGGAGGGAGTTTTTTTGTGTTCATTTTCGGATCAGGAAGATGGTTCCATTCGAGCGATTGGTATGTATTCGTTAGAACAATTGAAGGAGGAGAAGTCATTCATGACGGATCAAAAAACATTTTATTTAACAACGCCGATTTATTATCCAAGCGACAAGCTACATATTGGGCATGCGTACACAACAGTAGCAGGTGATGCAATGTCTCGTTACAAACGCTTGCGTGGATACGAGGTGCGTTATCTGACAGGTACCGATGAACATGGCCAGAAGATTGAGCGCAAGGCTCAGGAGAAAGGATTGTCTCCACAGGCTTTTATCGATGAGATTGTCGTAGGCATCAAGGAACTGTGGAACAAGCTGGACATCTCCAATGATGACTTCATTCGCACAACCGAGGAGCGTCACAAAACCGTCGTACAAGATATCTTTGATCGTTTGCTGAAGCAGGGTGATATCTACAAGGGTGAGTACGAAGGCTGGTACAGCATCCCGGATGAAACTTATTACACTGAAACACAGCTGGTGGATGTTGAAAAAAATGAGAAAGGCGAGATTATCTCGGCTAAAAGTCCGGATAGCGGACACCCGGTTGAACTCGTCAAAGAAGAATCTTACTTCTTCCGTATGAGTAAATATGCAGATCGTTTGTTGAAATATTACGAAGAGAATCCTGGTTTTATCCAACCGGAATCCCGCAAAAACGAGATGATCAACAACTTTATCAAGCCGGGTCTTGAGGATTTGGCGGTATCCCGTACGACATTTGAGTGGGGTGTCAAAGTTAAAGGTGATCCGAAACACGTCGTTTACGTATGGATTGATGCGTTGTCCAACTACATTACAGCACTGGGCTACGGCTCTTCGGATGCTTCATTGTACGACAAGTTCTGGCCAGCGGATGTTCATCTGGTAGGTAAAGAAATTGTTCGTTTCCATACGATTTATTGGCCTATCATGCTGATGGCGCTGGACCTTCCATTACCGAAGAAGGTATTTGCACACGGCTGGCTATTGATGAAAGATGGCAAAATGTCCAAATCCAAAGGAAACGTAGTGGACCCGGTAACCCTGATTGATCGTTACGGCCTGGATTCGCTTCGTTACTATTTGCTGCGTGAAGTACCGTTTGGTTCCGATGGTACATTTACACCGGAAAGCTTCGTAGAGCGTGTAAACTCCGATCTGGCAAACGATCTGGGCAACCTGCTGAACCGTACCGTAGCGATGGTCGACAAATACTTTGAAGGCAAAGCTCCTGCGTTTGCTTCCAATGTAACGGAATTTGATGCTTCGCTGGAAGAAGCAGGACATGCAACGGTGGAAAAAGTAGAGCAAGCGATGGAAAATTTGCAGTTTTCTGTGGCGCTTACGGCAATCAGTCAATTTGTTAGCCGTAGCAACAAATATATCGACGAAACACAACCATGGGCTCTTGCTCGTGATGAAGCGAAACGGGATGAGCTGGCATCCGTAATGTCCCATCTGATTGAAAGCTTGCGTATTGCCTCCATTCTTCTACAGCCGTTCCTGACTCGTGCGCCGCGCAAAATATGGGAACAACTGGGCATCCAAGAAGGTGAACTGACAGCTTGGGATTCAGCGAAACAATGGGGCATCGTGCCTGCTGGCAACGCATTGCACAAAGGCGAGCCGATCTTCCCGCGTTTGGATGCGGAACAGGAAATTGCTTATATCTCTGAAGCGATGACAGGTGGACAAAAAGCAGCACAGTCCAATGCAAGCCAGGCAGAAGCAGGAGCCGCTACTCCAGCTTCAGCAGAACCGGTAACAGCACCTGAAGGCAAGGAAGAGATCGGCATTGATGATTTTGCCAAAGTTGAGCTACGTGTGGCACAAGTCATCGCTTGTGAGCCTGTTAAAAAGGCAGATAAATTGCTTAAGCTACAACTGGATCTTGGTTATGAGCAACGTCAGGTTGTATCTGGTATCGCAAAGTTTTATTCGCCAGAAGAGATGGTAGGACGTAAAGTCATCTGTGTGACCAATCTCAAACCAGTAAAACTGCGTGGAGAGCTGTCTCAAGGCATGATCCTGGCAGCTTCTCATGGGGATCAGTTGACCCTTGCTACCGTACCAGACAGCATGCCTAATGGCGCGCAAGTGAAATAAAAAGTTTTTAAGTATAAGACAAGCAACTAGGGTGTTCAATCGTACAGAGATTGTCACAAGTTTGAACCAAGGGTGGTCCGAAGTGATTCGGACCGCTTTTTTATGCTGAAAAAAGAGCTGATAACTGAAGAACAAACATATATTGTTATGAACCCCGCACTTCGGGAAAGAATGAATAAGACATGAGCCTTGACAATTAGGAGCAGGTTACCTATAATTCTTTCAGTAATATTTACGATTAAGTGATGCGGAGTGAATTATATATGACATTTATTCAAAAGAAGAGACAGACACGATTAGATCGATCCAGCAAACTTGGCAAACGGAGTATAATGAAGCTACTTTGGAGCGGTCTGCTCATACTTAGTTTGCTTGTATTGTCTGCATGTGGGCAAAACAACGAGAATACAGCCAAAATTGTTGAAGGCAAAGTTAATGTGGTGACCACATTTTATCCGGTATATGCGTTTACTGCAGCGATTGGCGGAGAAGATGCCAATGTTATTAACTTGCTGCCTACGGGAGTAGAGCCGCACGATTGGACACCGAAGAGCCAGGATATTGTGAATACGTCCAAGGCACAGCTTTTCTTATACAATGGTGCGGGTCTGGAAGGATGGGTGCCGAACTTTTTGAAATCACTGAACAGTGATACAAAAGTGAAATCCGTGGCTGTCAGCGAAGGTGTCAAGTTGTTAACAGCAGAAGGAGACGATGGTCACGGACATGGTGAAGAGCATGAGGATGAACATGCCGATGACCATGCAGACGAGAGTGGCAATGAGGAAAAAGTAGCCGACCATCATATCGATCCTCATACATGGGTTAGCCCCAAATCCGCAATGATCATGGCGGAAAATATCAAGAACAGTTTAGTAGAAGTTGATCCTACACACAAAGCTGGTTACGAGCAACGTTATAAGGAGCTTCATACCAAACTTAAAGCACTGGATCAGCGTTTCACGAATGAATTAGCATCCGTAGCAAAGAAGGAAATTGTAGTATCACACCAGGCGTTCGGTTATCTTGCACGTGATTATGGTTTGAAGCAACATGCCATCATGGGACTGTCCCCGGATGCAGAACCAACTGGACAGGATATTGTAAAACTGGCTAAACTGGTTAAAGATGAAGGTATCAAGTACATTTTCTTTGAAGAGCTTGTATCCGACAAATTAGCCAAAACACTTGCCAGCGAAGCAGGGGTAGAAACGATGGTGTTGAACCCGGTTGAGGGCCTGACGCAGGAACAGGTGAAGAACAAAGATGATTATTTCACCTTGATGGAGAAAAATTTGCAAAATCTGCTGATCGCATTAAAATAAGAAGAATGAAGGTAAACATCCAGAAGTCTTTGCTGTTCCATCGGCGAAGACTTTTGGAATGTTAAGCACGATATTTACGTATTTTTATTTATTATGAAGGGCGGCTTTGCCATGCAGCAAATCATGCCATTATGTCATGATCCGATTATCCAGATCGAGAATTTGTCTTTTTCCTACGGGGATCAGCGCGTGATTCAAGATCTAAATTTTATGGTTCAACAACGTGACTTTGTAGGTATTATCGGTTCAAACGGAGCAGGGAAAACAACGTTGCTTCGTATGCTGGTAGGACTACTTCCTCCTGCGCAGGGGGATATCAAGTTGTTTGGAGAGTCGATTCGTAAATTCAAGGATTGGAACCGGATCGGGTACGTGCCACAAAAAAATGCATTTAATCCGTTGTTCCCGGCTACCGTTCGTGAGGTTGTTATGTCCGGGCTGTATAACAACAAAAACATGTTCCGCCGCATCTCTCGTCAAAGTCAGCAACAATGCATCGATGCAATGAAGGTTATGAGAATCGAGGATATCGCAAACAAACGTATTGGACAACTGTCCGGCGGTCAGCAGCAACGTGTTTTTTTGGCCCGTGCGTTGATTAATCACCCGGATCTATTGATTCTCGATGAACCTACCGTGGGGATTGATGCAGAGTCACAAGCCAGTTTTTTCGAACTGATTACCCATATGCATGAACATCATCGGATGACGTTTCTCATGGTGTCACATGATATGGATCGCATGGAGAGTTATCTTGGCGCGGAAGCGGCGCTCACGAATGGCAAGATTCATTTCCATGTGCGTCATTCGCATGAGATCGAGGATTGTGCAGAAACCAACCTGCAGCATACTACCGCGCAGGTACGCTAGCTATGTATGTGGGCCATTAGATGATAGGCCGAAGGAGTCGTGTTAGTTTTGGAAATATTATGGAGTGATTTTTTTCAGCGTGCACTTGCAGGTGGTTTGCTTATCGGTATCACTGCTCCGCTGATTGGACTTTTTCTTGTACTGCGCAGACTTTCGATGATCGGAGACACCTTGTCACACGTAACGATCGCAGGTGTGGCGCTTGGTTTTCTGATCGAGGTATACCCGATCGGTGTTGGGTTGATTTTTGCGGTACTCGCGTCGTTTGCTATTGAAAAGTTGCGTAAAGCTTACAAGAGCTATGCTGAGTTGTCCATTGCGATCATTATGTCTGGAGGCGTAGCGCTGGCTTCGCTGTTTTTTACACTGGGAAAAGGGTACAATGCGGATGTGATGAGCTATTTGTTTGGTAGCATCTACACATTGGACGTGGCGGATCTGAAGCTGGTGGGTATCGTGACGCTAATCGTTGTTATTGTAGTGGGCTTCCTACATAAAGAGTTTTTCCTGCTCAGCTTTGAGGAGGACGCAGCTGCAGTGACCGGATTGCCAGTCAAAATGCTGAATATGTTAATTACAGTGATGACAGCATTGGTAATCAGTACGGCGATCAAGATCGTGGGTGCTCTGCTTGTATCCGCCTTGTTGACCATTCCTGTCGCCGTCAGCCTGCTCATGGCTCGAAGCTTCAAATCAGCCATTATTCTGTCGGTGGTCATCGGAGAGATTGCGGTTGTGATTGGACTAGTTACAGCGGGGATCTGGAACCTGGCACCTGGAGCAACGATTGTACTGCTGCTCATTGGTATGCTGATCCTAACGATGATTGCTAAAAAAGGGTTCCGAGCCTGATCTCTGACTACTACACTTATCGTTTAAAAACAAGTACTTAAGAGCAAGTGAGCCCCAGGAAGGGAGACATTGCTTCATGCCTGATGTTAATGTATGGCTGGCTTTTGTTGCTGGCCTCGCTTCTTTTATATCACCGTGTTGTCTTCCGCTATATCCTTCGTATCTCTCATACATCACGGGAATGACTGTGCAACAGTTAAAAGAGGATCGGAATCAGCGAGAGGTGCGCTTGAAGACGTTAACGCATACACTGGCGTTTATTCTCGGATTCTCTGCAGTATTTTATTCGCTGGGTCTGGGTGCAGGATTATTTGGACAATTTTTCAATGATAACCGGGATTTGATTCGTCAACTGTCCGCGATTTTAATTATGTTGATGGGACTGTTTTTGTTAGGTATCTTCAAGCCGCAATTTTTAATGAAGGAACGCAAACTGGATATGAAATGGAAGCCGGCGGGGTATTTAGGTTCCTTTGTTTTTGGGATTGGTTTTTCGGCAGGCTGGTCGCCTTGCATCGGACCGATTCTGACGGCGATTATCGCCATGGCAGCGAGCGAACCTTCAACTTGGCTGACACTGATTACAGGTTATACGGTAGGCTTTGCTTTACCCTTTTTTGTTCTAGCGTTCTTTATCGGTTCAACACGCTGGATTTTGCGTTATTCAAACCTCATGATGAAGATTGGCGGAGCTTTAATGCTCTTAATGGGTATTTTGCTATTCACGGATCAGATGACCCAAATAACAATCTGGCTGCAGCAAATTACACCCGATTGGATGATCAACTTAACGTGAAGCATTTTTCTTCTTCAGCAAAATAAATAATTGAAAGCAGGCTGCAGGAACCAGAACTTTTCTGGAACATGCAACCTGCTTTTTGATCTGATGATATACGAGTTGAATTAGGTAAAATAGTCAATGTTGGCTAAAGGAAAGTGTTCGAAAATGCGTTCTGTAATGAATTCGCGCAGGGCATCTTGCTGGTCATCTTTATACACATATTTGTACTGACCCCAGCGGCCCCATTTCATTTTCCGTTTCTCAATATCCATCTCCAGCTTGGTTTTTGGATATCTTTTCTCAATGGTCGCTTTAGCCGTTTTGGTGAAACGGTGCTGAATCATTTCAAACGTCAGGTCTTTGGTAGCCTCTTCAGGCAAGGTATCTGCCAGCTTTTGCAGTAGCTCAGCATAACCTTCTTGCCAGCCATCGTACCAAATAATCGGAGCAATAATGAAACCGAGTGGATATCCGGCATGGGCTATTTTGCCTGCAGCTTCAATTCGCTCTTCAAAGCGGGAAGTTGCGGGTTCAAAGTTTTTGATAACATAATCCGAGTTCACGCTGAACCGGATACGCGTATGGCCATTATGCTTGATGTTAAGTAGCGGATCGACGTGATGATACTTGGTCACAAAGCGTAAACGCCCGTATTCTTCATCAGCCATAAAACGAATAAGGTCGCTCAGGTTTTCCGTGATATGTTCCAGACCGACGGGGTCGGAGGTACAGGCTGCTTCGAAACGGGTAATTTCGGGTTTGCGTTCCTCGATGTAACCTTTGGCAGCTTCAATGATTTCTTCCGTGTTTACGTACACGCGAACGTATGGTTTTGCACCTAATGTGGTTTGAAGATAACAATAATGGCAATGCCCCATACAACCTGTCGAGATAGGGATCGCATACTCTGCTGATGGTTTGGACTGGTCAAATTTCAAGGTTTTACGTACCCCTACAACCAGAGTTCGCTTGGCCATCCGGTATTTTTCTTGCTCTGTCTCACCGGGGAGGTTGGTGATTCGATTGTGTGAAGTGGTCATCTGATAAGGAATGTTTTGGGAGGTTACCCATTCCATAATTCGTTTTCCTTTTTCATATTCAAGCGCACCTGGTTCAAAATACACCAAATCGGGAATAAAGGGTTTAGTACCCTTTACTTTTCTAACAGGGGGCTGGGCCACGCTTGTGCTCACAGGATCACTCCTTTCAATACGAAACTGGACTTAGTTTGCCTCAAATGAAGAGAAGTCACGCCTGCCAATCCTTGTGTAAGGCGGATCGGAATCGGGTAGGACTTGCCAATGCGCATTGATAACATGTATCATTAGAAGATAGGGACCAGGTACGTAGAACCGGTCAGAGAGAAGAGAGGGAAGCAGATGCCAACGCCCAGTATGGAAGATTATTTGGAGCGTATATACAAATTGATTGATGAAAAGGGCTATGCTCGTGTGTCTGATATAGCTGAAGGACTGGAAGTACATCCTTCATCCGTGACGAAGATGATCCAAAAGCTGGACAAAGACGAGTACCTGATCTATGAGAAGTACCGCGGGCTGGTACTAACGCCAAAAGGGAAAAAAATGGGCAAACGGTTGATGGAGCGCCATCATCTGCTTGAGCAGTTTCTAACGACGATCGGTGTTCAGGAAGAGAACATATATAACGACGTAGAAGGTATTGAACATCACTTAAGCTGGGACTCCATTACATGTATTGAGTCTCTTGTGGAATATTTCCGTCAGGATGAGAGCCGTCTGCAAGACCTAAAAAACATTCAGGAAATCATGAGTAACACGGACTCTTGAGCCTTGAATTCATATGTTGATAAATAAAGGATGCTTCTTGCCAATGGAATGGCGAGGAGCATTTTTAATTTCGATATTTTAATTCCAACCAACATTTGGTCAATTGCGCAACTAAACCCGTATGCCAAGCGTCTATTAAACTAGTAGAATTTACCGCAAATTTAATGATGTTGGAGGATTGTATTGATGAAATTGCGTAAAGGATTGTTGCTACTGCTCATTTTTGTTCTTGGATTACAGTCAGTCGGTATGACCGCTCAGGCAGCAAGTTCAAAGCAGATTACTATTTTTCTGGATGGTCAGCGTCTGGAATCAGATGTGTCACCCTATATCATGCCCAAGGTGAACGTAACGATGGTGCCGTTACGGGTCATCAGTGAAGGACTGGGGGCTTCTGTGTTATGGTCCCAGGCAACCCGGACGGTGACGATTCAGAAATCGGATTCAACGATTACGATGACGAGTGGACGTCAGCAAGCGACAGTGGACAATACCGTGGTTGATCTGGATGCTTCCGTGCAACTCAAACAAGGTCGCGTGATGGTTCCAATTCGTTTTGTAAGTGAAAATTTGGGGATTCAAGTGAACTGGAATCAGGCGGCTCAAACCATTGATCTGTACACCGGAGCAGAACCAACGCCAACACCGGAACCAACTCCTGCAGAACCAGGAGGAAGTGTAACCCCACCAGCAACGAATGAGATGCGCGGAGCCTGGATATCTACAGTTAATGGTGACTGGCCATCTTCTGGCGCGAAAGGCAATGTAGATAAACAGAAGCAGGAGTACACAAGTCAACTGGATCAGTTAAAAGACATGGGGATCAATGCTGTATTTGTACAAGTTAGAGCAAATGCAGACGCCATTTATCCATCCAGACTGGTGCCTTGGAATAGTGTTCTGACAGGAACCCAGGGGAAAGATCCAGGTTATGACCCACTGGCTTTTATGATTGAGGAAGCGCACAAACGCGGGCTTGAATTTCATGCCTGGTTCAATCCGTTTCGGGCAACGAACTCAGCAACAACAGCCAATCTGGCGACTAACCATGTATCCAAGCTACATCCGGACTGGATTGTAAATGCATCGGGTAAACTATATATTAATCCAGGTGTTCCAGAAGCAAGGCAGCATATTATGGATACCATTATGGAAGTTGTGAATAACTATAACGTGGATGGAGTGCATCTGGACGACTACTTCTATCCTTCCAATGTGACCTTTAATGATGATGTTGCTTACAAAATGTATAACACGTCAGGTTCAACAGACCGTGCAGCTTGGCGCCGTGACAACATTAATCAGTTTGTACAGCAACTTGGACAACGTATTCATCAAGCGAAAGCTAATGTAGAGTATGGGATCAGTCCATTTGGTGTATGGCGTAACAAAGCAAATGATCTGACTGGCTCAGATACCAAAGCAGGCGTAACTGCTTATGACAGCATGAATGCAGATGTTCGGACATGGATCAAACAAGGGTGGATCGACTATGTTGCACCACAGGTATACTGGAGCATGACGCTAAGTGCAGCAAGATACGATAAGGTCGTCGATTGGTGGGTTAATGAGGTAGCCAATACCAATGTAAAATTGTACATCGGCCATTCTCCTTATAAACTCGGAACGCCAGAGATTGGGTGGCAGACATCACAAGAAATCATTGATCAATTGACATATAATCAGAAGTATCCATCTATTGGCGGAGACATTTATTTCAGTTCCCAATATCTTACGAAAAACCCGCTCGGTTTGATTGAACGACTGAAAGCTTACTATGGATTGTAGGGTCTAGTCTAACGTTAATTTTTCCTTGTTAATGATCACGGATTCTTCAACTCATAGTTATATGACCAACCCCTGTTCTCATACAGTGGCAGTAGAAGTATGGCTGCCTGGAGAACGGGGGTTTTTCGTTGTGTTAATTAATGGCGTTTTTGAAGGTGGAGGCGTAAAAGGGGTTTCCCTTGCAGGAGCTGTACAGGGAGCACAGGACTGCGGAGTGCAATTCAACCGAGTTGCTGGCACATCATCCGGTTCGATTGTTGCTGCCCTACTGGCTGCGGGTTACCGGGCCGAGGAGATGAAAGAAATCATTGAGAGTACGCCGTTTGCTTCGCTTCTGCAACGGTCGCCTATATTTAATACACGCTGGATTGGTCCAGCAACAAGATTGTTTTTGAAAAAAGGTTTATATTCAGGTGAAGCACTGGAATCATGGATACGCAAAATGCTGGCACAAAAAGGAATCCGAACCTTCGCTGATTTGCCATCTGGAAAGTTGCTCATTACCGCATCGGATATTTCTAACGGAAACATTCTCGTCTTGCCCGACGATATTCGGCGCTTTGGGATTGAACCTTCGAAGCTTGAGGTTGCTAAAGCTGTACGTATGAGTTGTAGCATTCCGTATTTTTTCGATCCTGTCATTATTCGGAAATCACCGATGATGTCCAAGGGGCTACCATTCCAAGATCAGTTTGTGTATGTCGTGGACGGAGGGCTACTGAGTAACTTCCCACTGTGGTTGTTCGATGGAGAACGCTCTGAATCAGGGGGAGAGATCATTCCAGTAGTCGGTTTTAAAATGGTAGGTAAGACAGAAGTAGAACCTGCACGAATTAAAGGACCTTTGACCATGTTGCAAGCGCTTGTCGAGACCATGTTAACAGCTCACGATGAGCGTTACATTGAGCAGATTAACCGATTCCGTACGGTCAAAATTCCTACGCTGGGTATTAAACCGACACAATTTAATCTCTCCGTTCAAGACAGTACGAACTTATATCGTTCAGGTGTGGCCTCTGGTCTGGAGTTTTTCACCACATGGAATACGAAGATGTACAACGAGCAATTGGAAAAGCAGCGAAAAGAAATGCGGAAGAAACAGGCGGGTTCGCCGCCGCTGGTTCCCATATAGAAACGTGAAAAAAGCAATTCTCCGGATGATGGAGAATTGCTTTTTGGGTTTTATTTTACATTTTACTGTGAGAAGAAAACAGAGATATCACCGGAAGGACAAATCAGTGATACTTGGGAACGTCCTCTTCGTTGTTTTTGCCTTTCTGGCCCTGAATGACCTGAAAAGGGTAGTCCTTGCGTTTCTTGGACGAACTGCTCTTTCTTGCATTGACATTATTCTGTGCGTTCACTTTAGCCATCGTTTTTGCCGAAGGTTTGATCTTTGGTGTTTTGGCTTTTCGTGACCAACGGGCAGGCGGGAATTTGTACAGCAGGAACACAACTCCGAACACGATCAGAGGGATGAGAATACTGGACAACGAAGCTCTAGTCATAAAACTGATAACCCCAAGAGCAGCCAGTACAATGAATGCCCAAAATACAATAGCCTGCTTATTCATTTCATTCACCCTTTCACAGGATCAAGTGTTGCTACAGGAACTTCCGTTACAGTCGAAACGTTGGCAAGTTTGGCGTCCAGTTCAAGCATGCGATTGAAAGACGCAATGGATACTTCCACTTGAGCGTTCGTAGGTTCTTTGGTCGTAAGCAATTGCAACCACAGGCCAGGGTATCCCAGATAACGTAAGACAGGAATATCACGAAGCGAATTCGTAATCTTGAGTAGCTCGAACGAAATACCTAGTACGACTGGCAACAAGAGCAAACGCTGTCCCATCCGTTCCCATAAATTATCGTATGTGAATACGGAGTATAAGAAAATACCGATGATGACAGTCAACATGATAAAGCTACTACCACAGCGGTAATGTAGCCTGCTGTACTTCTGAACATTTTCCGGTGTAAGTTCTTCGCCAGCTTCGTATGCGCTTATGACTTTGTGCTCTGCCCCGTGGTATTGAAACAGGCGTTTAATCATTGGTGTCTGTGAGATTAGCCACAGATAAGCGAGTAACAGGATCAGTTTGATGACACCTTCCAATACATTATGCAGAAATTGATTGTCGAATACATTTTTAAATAAGAAGTCCTCGATCACGACAGGAAGCAGCGTCAGTACAATTTTGCCGAAAAGGAAGGAAAGTATGGCTACCGCAGTCACACCGATTATCATGCTAAGGCTCCAGCCAGTTCCTTGTTTCTCTTGTTGTTTGGCTTTTTCTTCAGGTTCGAGCTCATCATCAGCATAAGCGTCAGCAGAGTAATTAAGATGTTTGCTACCTTTGACACTTGAATCTATAATGCTGACAATTCCGCGTAATAAAGGAATCCGCCGCAATTTCATGACCCAGGTCTTGTCTTGCTTGGGAACTTCCAGATACGTAATTTCGCCGTCTTTTCTACGAACTGCCGTAACATTGACGTGTTTACCGCCAAACATTACGCCCTCGATGACAGCTTGCCCCCCGTAGCTGACAGGCTTGGATTGTTGAGGCAAATTATTCACCTTCCTATTCTGTTCTAAGCCTTTACAATCAAAGGCAGTTTAATATCCTTATTGTATCGAATTTTGAGAGCAATTTCTAGTTTACGAGAGAAAAGGCAAGTGCCGCTGTTAAGATTGTCCTGTTTTGAACATACTACGCCCTAGAACTGTGAGAAAATATCTAGCATGCTTGTGAGATCATCTAGTGAAGAAGGGGACGTTTATGATGACAGATCATACTCATGAGGACGTATTAACGAATCATAATCACGAAGGTAAAACGGATCAGCGCACAAATCGGCAACGACCGCGAGAACGTGACGAAAACGTGACGAAACGGCGCTCCGTGCCAAGGCAGGGAGATGCGCACTATTTCACAAATCCGTTTTCCTTTGCGCTGGAACTGGGGTTCTTTGCCGGGCTAATCTGGGGAGGAATCCACTGGCTATTTCATTTTCTGCATTTTACCGTTGTACCCGTGGGTTTTCTGGCGGAGCCTTTTTTCAAGCATAAATATATTTATACGCCGGCAGGTCACTTGACAGGTTGGTTGTGTTTTATCGTGTTTTCCATCTTTGCGTCACTGTTATATACCTTTACCATCCGCAAATTAAAAGGGCCGTTTCCCGGTATGGTGTATGGGATCGTCTGGTGGGTGATCCTCTTTATCCTGCTTGGGCCTAAACTCGGAATGATGAAACCGTTAAATCAATTGACATGGGATTCAATTTTCACGGAAATTTGTTTCTTCCTTCTTTGGGGGCTGTTCATAGGTTACACCGTAGCGATGGAGTACACCGACGAAAGGAAACGGGAGCCAGAGCACGCAGGAGCCTAGACGCAAAAAAGCTTCTCAATCCGGTAACGGCTGTGTTAAAATAGCAGATGGTTATTTGCAGAGAGGGTGGAGCAGCGATGAAACGAATTATTGTGATCAATGGCCCGAACCTGAACATGCTTGGTGTTCGTGAACCAGGTATCTATGGAACGCTTAGTCTGAAGGATATTGAAGACAAAATTCGCAGACAGGCTGAAGAATTGGGCGTCTCCATCGCTTTTTATCAATCCAACCATGAAGGAGACATTATTGACCGCATTCATGCCGCAATGGGTGAGGCAGACGGGATCATGCTGAATGCCGGGGCTTTTACTCATTACAGTTATGCGATACGGGATGCAATCAATGCCGTGAAAGTTCCTACCGTGGAGGTTCATCTATCCAACATTCATGCACGCGAAGCGTTCAGACATCATTCAGTGCTAGCAGCAGAAACGATCGGGCAGATTGCCGGATTTGGCGAAGTAAGCTATGAACTGGGATTGCTGGCTCTCGTGCGTCATCTGGACAAACAAACCTGAGCCGGGAACCCGGGAATGTGAGAGAAAGAAGGGTTACCGATGGAAAACAAACGAGTACACAAGTTACGTGAGGCCATGGCCGAGCGTGAACTCAAAGCAATGCTGATTACGAATCCCATTAACCGCCGTTATATGACGGGATTTACGGGTTCGGCAGGATATGTGCTTATTACTGAGCAGGAAGCTTATTTGCTTACTGATTTCCGTTATATGGCACAGGCATCCACGCAAGCCCAAGGTTTCAACGTGGTGGAGCACGGTGTTAAACCGATGGATTCTGTACGTGATTTGCTGGTTGCAGCGAACATCAACGAAGTTGGCTTCGAACAGGATTCGGTTACATTTGGTACGCACGCTTCTTATGCGGAATCGTTGCAATCGGTTAAACTTACAGCAGTATCCGGCATTGTTGAGCAGCTTCGGATGTTCAAGGATGCTGACGAAATTGCAGTGATGCAGCGTGCTGCAGATTTGGCAGATGCCACATTCAGCCACGTTTTGCAATTTGCGAAACCGGGTATGACTGAACGTGAAGTGGATCTTGAAATGGAGTTCTTCATGCGCAAGCATGGGGCGACCAGCTCCTCCTTTGACACCATTGTCGCTTCAGGCGAACGTTCTGCTATGCCTCACGGTGTTGCAAGTAGCAAAGTAATTGGACAGGACGAACTGATTACGTTTGACTTTGGCGCGTTGCTGGACGGATACTGTTCAGATCTGACACGTACGATTGCAACAGGTAATCCTGTACCTGAACTGCGCAAGATTTACGACATCGTACTGGAAGCACAATTACATACGCTGGAGAACCTGAAACCAGGTATGACCGGACGGGAAGCGGATGCACTTGCTCGGGATATCATTGCAGGCTATGGATATGGAGAACAGTTTGGACACAGCACGGGCCATGGTCTGGGTATGGAGGTTCATGAAGCTCCGCGTCTGTCCAAGCTTAGCGATGATGTGTTGAAACCGGGAATGGTGGTTACAGTTGAGCCGGGAATTTATATTGATGGACTTGGCGGCGTACGAATTGAGGATGACGTTGTGATTACCGAGTCAGGTATTCATATTCTTACGAAATCGGACAAAAAGTTCACCGTTATTGGCTAACATACCCAAACACTTTTTACTTATATCAGGAGGGATCTTTTGTGATTTCAGTTAACGATTTTAAAACAGGTTTGACCGTGCAAGTAGACAACGATATCTATACCGTGCTTGATTTCCAACACGTAAAACCAGGTAAAGGCGCAGCTTTTGTACGTTCCAAGTTAAAAAACCTTCGTAATGGTAATACGGTTGAAAAAACATTTCGTGCAGGTGAAACGATTGGCCGTGCAATTATCGAAAACCGTGGAGTATCTTACCTGTATGCAAGTGGTTCTGAGCATACGTTTATGGACAATGAAACATACGATCAATTCACACTGACTAGTGATCAACTGGAGTGGGAACTGAACTTCCTTAAAGAAAACATGAACGTGAAGATCGTTAGTTACCAAGGTGAAATCCTGGGTATCGACTTGCCTACAAGCGTTGAGCTGAAAGTTATTGAAACAGAGCCAAGCGTTAAAGGTAACACAGCACAAGGCGCTACGAAGAACGCAAAAGTGGAAACAGGTCTGAATGTACAAGTTCCTTTGTTCATCAATGAAGGCGACGTGCTTCTGATTGATACACGTGAAGGTAAATACTCTTCCCGTGCGTAACTTTCACTTGCTGTAAGCTTTAATGCAAGAATGAAAACCCTTTGCCATGAATATGGCAGAGGGTTTTTTTGAAAAAAGATTAGCCTATCAGACGCTTTCGTAATATACTGGGTTAAAGTCATTTCTCGTAGAGAATAATGACGAAAGATATCAATTGATGCATACTGCACAAGGTAGGGAGTGGATTTGCGTTGTCATTGTACGTCATGAAATTTGGGGGCAGCTCGGTCGGAGATACAGAACGCATGAAGCGTGTAGCCGGACGTGTTGTAGAAAAAGCGGATGAAGGACATCAATGTGTCGTCGTGGTTTCGGCCATGGGAGATACTACAGATGATTTGATTGATCAGGCGAAGCTGCTAAACAGTGATTTGCCTGCTCGTGAAATGGATATGTTGTTGACAACAGGGGAACAAATTTCGATCTCCTTATTATCCATGGCCATTCAGGCACTTGGACGCAAGGCCGTATCCTTTACAGGATGGCAAGCCGGTTTCCGAACAGAACCGGTTCACGGTAAAGCCCGGATTCAGGATATCCGTCCTGAACGTGTCAAATCTGCGCTTGCTGAAGGCAATATCGTTATTGTCGCTGGTTTCCAAGGCATGACGGAAGACGGCGAGATCACTACACTGGGCCGCGGCGGTTCGGATACAACAGCTGTTGCGCTCGCAGCAGCAATTCAAGCGGACGCTTGCGAGATCTATACGGATGTGGACGGAATTTATTCCACAGATCCGAGGATCGTCAAGGTAGCGCGCAAACTGAAAGAAATATCCTACGACGAAATGCTGGAGCTTGCGAATCTGGGAGCGGCGGTATTGCATCCACGTGCTGTTGAGTACGCGAAGCATTCCGGTGTACCTTTGATTGTAAGATCAAGCTTTAACCATAATGAAGGAACGGTTGTGAAGGAGGAAGCGGCAATGGAACAAGGAGTAGTGGTAAGTGGGATCGCGTATGACAAAAACGTAGCTCGCATCAGTATTTTGGGTGTTCCGGATGTCCCGGGCGTCCTTGCCGAAGTATTTGGCGAACTGGCTAGTGAGCAACTGGACGTCGATATTATCGTGCAGAGCGGGGTACAGGACGGCAAAGCGGACTTCTCCTTCTCGGTTGCACTGTCTGATCGCGAGAAAGCACTTCGTGTCATTGAAGGTCTGCACAGCCGGTTGCCTTACCGTGAAGTTACCTCCGAAGAGAACCTGGTTAAAATCTCGATTGTTGGTGCAGGTATGGTGAGCCATCCAGGTGTAGCTGCTAAAATGTTCAAAGTGATCTCAGGTGAAGGCGTAAGCATCAAAATGGTCAGCACTTCCGAGATCAAGGTCTCCTGCGTTATCGATGGAGAGAAGCTTCATGACGTGATTAAAGCTCTGCACACGGCTTACGATCTGGATACAGCTGAGCAAGCCGTAATCGGTGGACCGCAAGTTCGCAGATAAGATTGCAAATGAGGCGTAAAATAAACGTATAATTAGGAAGAGGTGTACCGTTGCCACTAGGCAGCAGTACACCTCTTTTAGCTGTGACTATAGTCGTTTGCACATGTTGCCTCCTCTTACTTTACGGTAAGGTTTTAGCTCGTTCCCTTCCCTCATCTCTGGTACACAATCCAGCAGATTCAATTGTGAACAATAGGTAACATCATGCATTTTCCCTAGTTTATCCAGTCTGCGTGCACTGGATGATGTGCGAACCAGATCTGTAATCTGGTCATGACACTGAGACACAGCCTGATGCAGAATAATACCAAGATCGTTCAGTTGCAGTGGCGAACGGGTCTGACGATACAACTCTTCAATAATACATCCGGCACACAGGCCGTCCTCGAGAGCAAACTCATCCTGCTCACCGGCACATAATAACAAAATATCCCGTTGTAATTCCAGTAGAGCGGAAGCAACCGCTCTAACATTTAAGAATGCTCCCGCAAGTATATGTCTGGCTCTGGATGCTTTAATCAGAGCTCTTGTACCATCTGTTGTGGTGAGGATAATGACTTTTTCCGCAATGTCACCACTCATATATTCATAGGGAGAATTACCCGCATCGAATCCGGTTATTTGTTTGTCAAAACGTTCCCCGCCCCGAATACTGTTTCCTACCAACATCTGTTTGGCTTGCGGAACAGTCTCCGTAGCAATAACTCCCGCAGCATGATGAGCAAGCGCGGTCACAATTGTGCTTGTTGTTCGCAAAACATCAATGACAACCACACTTCGCCCTTCAATATCTATCGTTCGTACTTCATTTACATTACCTACGACGTCGACACGCACACCCCACAACTCCTTTTTGTTCCTCGGGATCGAGCATTGGTTTATCAGTGGAACAGTCCATCTGTTTGCAAGCACTATATGCATGAATGTCTAGACAGGTGCCTAGAACAAAAGATGTCTATGAGTTTTGGCTCTCATTCATCGTCTTTGAAGAATTGATAGATTTCAGCGTCATAAAATGAATGTACAGGCATAAACTTGAGATATGAACAAGCATCAGAGATGAAATTAATCAAGTTGGAGGAGCCTACTCATGAAAGTGAAATGGAGGGATCTTTTTCCGGAACCCATCCGAACCATTCTGGGCAGAATGCCGCCCGCCTTATTGGAACAAGTAGAGGAAATCCGTATTCGAGAAGGCAGGCCGCTGGAAATTAATGCAGGAAACAATTATCACTTCCTCACTCCAGAAGGTGTACCAACGGGAAAACCAGAGGAAGCTTATGTTCCTCTGAAAGAAGCAACGCACAGACTGCTTGATCTCATAAGCAACCATTCGCTCTATACCTTGGAAGAAGAATTACGAAAAGGATTCATCACCATCCCGGGAGGGCATCGAATCGGACTTGCTGGCCGGACGGTGCTTAGTGGAGGACGTGTAGAATATTTACGGGATATCAACGGATTTAACGTCCGTGTTGCCCGGGAAGTGCAAGGCGTGGCTGACCCGATTCTTCCATACCTGCTAGATATGAGGAACGGACAGGTGATGCATACCTTGATACTATCTCCACCGCAGCAAGGCAAAACAACGTTGCTACGAGATTTGGCAAGGCAGATCAGCAACGGCACGAAACTGACAGCCGGTGGTGAACTGAGGCAGGGGATACGCCCGCGACTAAAAGTGGGCATTGTAGATGAACGTTCTGAGATAGCGGGAAGCTATAAAGGTGTGCCTAGCTTCGATGTAGGGCCGCGCACAGACGTAATGGATGGATGCCCCAAGGCTGAAGGCATGATGATGATGCTTCGTTCCATGTCACCGGACGTTCTGATTGTGGACGAGATTGGTCGGCCAGAGGATGCGGAGGCAGTTATGGAGGCCCTGCATGCAGGAGTTTCTGTCATTGCCACGGCTCACGCACGGGATCTGACTGAACTATCTGCAAGGCCTGCCTTGAAAACACTGATTGCCGAGCAGATGTTTCAGCGTTATGTACAGCTGCAGCGGACGAGCAGAGGCATGAGCTTTCGACTGTCCGATGGCAAGATGCGAGGACTGCAACAGACCGGGTCAGGAGGTGAAGCCTTTGCTTAATATGCTTGGCGCCTTGCTGATTCTGCTAGCAAGTACTCTCGCTGGTTTTCACAAGGCGAGGCAATATGCATTGCGGCCAAGGCAGCTACGTGAGTTGATTGCGGCCCTACAGCGGCTGATGACAGAGATTAATTACGGCTTAACGCCGCTGCCTGATGCGATGAACAAGATGGGGGCCCAGACCAAAGAGCCGGTGAGAACTCTTTTTTTACATGCCTCCACACAGATGGAACCCCCACATGGCCTTACAGCCAGGGAGAGTCTGCAAGCCGGTGTCGAGGAGGCATGGGGGAAATCAGCGATGAAATCAGACGAGCGGGAGGTCATGCTACAGTTGAGTTACAGCCTTGGCACCAGTGATCGTCAAGATCAGACCAAACATATTTCGTTAGCCATTCAGCAACTTATGCATGAGGAATCCCGCGCACAGGCCGATCAAGTGAAGTACGAACGAATGAGCCGCAGCCTGGGGATGCTTGTCGGAGCGTTAATCGTCATACTGATCTTCTGAAATAGCCGGGATAGCGAGGTGCCAAGGTCATGAATTTAGAAGTGAACGCAATCTTTCAAATTGCGGGCATTGGAATCATTATAGCGATGATTCATACCGTATTGAAACAAATGGGAAAGGAAGATATGGCTCACTGGGTGACCGTAATCGGATTTGTCGTTGTACTGTTCATGGTTGTTCGAATGCTGGACAGCCTGCTACAAGAGATTAAATCCATATTTCTTTTTCAATGAAATCGGTCATGAAGCCGGATGGTGGTGACCCGTGGAGATTATTCAAGTTGTTGGTCTGGCACTCATTGCAACCGTATTGATTTTAGTCATTAAGGAACAAAAGCCGATGTTTGCCTTTCTGATTGCGGCAGCCACTGGTGTAGTGATCTTTATGCTGTTGATTGGCAAAATTGGCACAGTCATTGAAGTGCTGAAGCGACTTGCTGAAAATTCCGGTATGGAGAGCATCTATCTGAAAACGGTATTGAAGATTATCGGCATTGCTTACATTGCTGAATTCGGTGCACAGATTGTCAGAGATGCAGGGCAAGAGAGCATCGCCTCCAAGATTGAACTAGCTGGCAAAGTGCTGATTCTTGTACTCGCGATTCCGATCATTAGCATCATTATCGAAACCGTGATGAAACTGATGCCGGTGTAGAAAGGGCGGGCGGATAACTGATGAAATTGATGCATAACAAGCCGCGCTGGCGCCTCATCATTGTGCTGATGATATGTTTCATGTTCGGTGTAATTGGACAGGTTGTAGCCACCACGCCTTCAAACGAGTGGATAAAGCAGCAGGCTGATGAGCTTCCGAAGGATCAGGTCGAGAAATATTGGGATCAACTGATGAAACAGTACGGTGGTTTTTTTCCAGAAGGCAAAACGCCATCGTTCATGGATATGTTAATTCCCGGGAATGAAGGATTCAGTCTGAAATCGGTATTTTCGGCAATTGGCACGTTTATGTTGCATGAAATTTTATATAACGGCAAACTTTTGGTCACGATCGTGATGTTGACAGTGCTGAGCATGATTTTGGAGACACTTCAGACTGCTTTTGAGAAGAACAATATTAGTAAAATTGCATATGCCATCTGTTATCTGGTCATCATTATCATCGCAATCAACAGCTTTAGCGTAGCAATTGGTTATGCAAAAGAGGCTATATCCGGCATGATCAACTTTATGATGGCGATGGTTCCACTTCTGTTCACACTGCTCGCTTCGATGGGTAATGTCGTTACCGTTTCGGTGACGCACCCGCTAATTATTTTCATGATTCATCTCGTAAGTACGCTGATCCATCTGCTAGTGTTCCCACTTCTCTTCTTCTCGGCTGTGCTGCATCTGGTGAGCTCGCTTTCGGATAAATACAAATTGACACAAATGGCTGACCTGTTGCGAAACATCAGTGTAGCCTTGCTGGGCATTCTGCTGACGATGTTTCTGGGGGTTATTTCGGTACAGGGAGCTTCGGGATCGGTTGCGGATGGTGTCAGTTTGAAGGCAGCCAAATATATTGCAGGAAACTTTGTACCCGTTGTAGGGAGGACATTTGCAGATGCAACGGACACCGTGATCACGGCATCGTTGCTTGTCAAAAATGCAATCGGACTGACAGGTGTCATTATTATCTTGTTCCTCTGTGCGTTTCCGGCCATTAAAATTCTGGCGCTGGCCTTGATCTACAACGTGACCGGAGCGATCATGCAACCTTTGGGAGAGACGCCGATCGTAGATTGCTTGCAAGCGATTGGTAAAAGCATGATTTATGTGTTCGCGGCACTGGCCGCCGTTGGACTCATGTTTTTCCTGGCAATTACGATTCTGCTGACCGCAGGCAATCTTACGGTCATGATGCGTTAAATACCTGTCTGCAGGAAAGGGGCTGGATAGGATGGGGTGGCTGAGCAACTGGCTGCAGGATCTGATCATGATCGTTTTACTGGCAACGTTTGTAGATATGCTACTCCCGAATCGTTCCATGGAACGGTATGTCAAGCTTGTGCTGAGCCTTCTCATCCTGCTGACCTTGTTATCCCCCATCACGAAACTGTTGAAAAGTGATCCGGTAGGGGAACTAAAACGCGCCATGACCGCAATGGATGCACCTCCTGACGGGCAAGCCACACTGGAGCAGATTCTGGCTCAAGGGAAGCGAATGCAGGCGAGTGAACAACAACAGTCCCTAAAGTGGACGGCGAAGGAACTCGCTAACGTTATGAAAGGTCAGATTGAAGAGACAACTGGAGCAAAGGTTCAGTCGGTTGAGGTACAACTGGCGATGAAGAAATCAAATTCGGATACCCAAGCAACCACTTCTGTTGAACTGCCTGTCATTCAGCATGTGAAGGTGCAACTAGCAAGTGGAAAGGGTGATTCGAAAACGGATGCGGCCGAACCTGTGAGTAGCAACCCGATGAAAGAAACCAAAGATTCGTTAGAACATGATGAAAATTACCCGAGTACTCAACCTGTGCAGATTGATCCAGTTGAAATTAAGAATATACAGATTGAGTCAAACGGGCAGCGATCCGAGCAACCAAAGAGAGATCAGGTAGCTTCTAATCAAGCATCCGAACCCTCCGTTACCCGGAATGATAGTGAAGATTCAAACGTTAAGCAAACTAGTGTTTCACGGTCTGAACACGCAGTACAAATCATCACATTGCTCAAAGAGAAGTGGGAAGTTGATGCGAGCCAGGTGCGAGTGACGGAGACAAACAATTCAGAAGTGCTCTGAAAAGGAGGCGATCCGATGAAACACTGGTTCAAAAAGCTGGAAAGCTGGATGGGTGGCGGTGAAGGCGGTGCGAAGCGCAGTCAAACCTTACGGTGGTTAATCATTTTGGGACTGATCGGTGTGGGCATCATGCTCTTTAATTCCTTTGTCAACGTCAAAAAGATCGATTCTGAAAACATCGGTCGTGAACCACCAGAACAAGCTACTTCCATGTCGACGATGCAAAATGGTTTGTTGGAAGAAAACCCTTTTCAGGCGATTGAAATAGCATTCGAAGACAAGATCAAAGGCGTGTTGGAAAATATCGTTGGTGTAGGCACTGTGGATGTGATGGTTACCGTGGATTCTACGGAAGAACTCGTGGTGCAGCGGAACGTCAAAGATTCACAGCAGCTTACCGAAGAGACGGATGCCAATGGCGGTAAACGGCATATGACGCAATATACCCGTGACGGTGAGATCATTACGTACGAATTATCAGGGGATCAGACACCCATTGTCACGAAAAAGCTGAAACCGCAAATCCGCGGAGTGCTGGTGGTGGCAAAAGGTGCAGAGAACAAGGTTGTGAAGGACCTCATTACAGATGCCGTTGAAAAAGGTTTGAACGTAGCGGCTTACCGGATCTCGGTTGTTCCGCGCAAACAGGATTAAAGCTTTGAATGACGATAAGAAGAGATGTGTTGTCAGAATCAACCCTATTTTTGAGGAGGAACTTCTAAATGAATAACAAACGTCAAACAATATGGCTGGTTTCCATGCTGAGTCTAATGGTTATCTTGTCCGCCTATTATCTCTTTACTGAAGATTCCGGGCCCGTTAATCCCCCTGTAGCTGACAGTCAGCAAGTAGATGCGATGAAACAAGGCGAGGCAAAGGAAACCGCTGGTATTCTTGATCCAACAGAAGGTCTGGTGATCAACGAGGTCGTGAACAGCGGAGAGATTAAGGGTGATTCCGGTGCGGCGAGCCCGGCCGAAAACACAACTGGCGCAGAAGGTAAGGAAGCGGGAAGCGCAGAAAAAACACCTGCTACTGAACCAGGCAGCAAAGAAGGAGAAACGGATCAAAAGTCAGAAACTAGTGTGGAAAAAGGAGCGGTGACTACCCCAGGAACGGAAGGGGAAACAGAGGGGACTGCTGCTAAAACGGATGAAGAAGTGCTGAAAGAGATGGAACAGCAAAATACGGCTGTGTCGGCAAGCAGTCAGTTCCAGAATTACCAGTGGCAGCGTGAAGAGAGTAACAACCGTAAGTACGAGGAATTGATGACTATTGCAGGTGATCTTAGTAAAACACCGGAAGAAAATGCAAAAGCAACAGAACAGCTCCGGGTACTTGAAGATAAAGAAGCCAAAATTACAGGCATTGAAGAGACACTTTCCCAGCAATTCGCAAATGCAGTCGTTCAAGAAGAGGCTGACAAGTATAAAGTGGTGGTTCTGAGTGACAAACTTGACGTTAAACAGGCGGTTTCTATTGTTGATCTGGTTATGAAAGAATTGTCTGTATCACAGAACAAAATCAGCGTGCAATATGTCACAGAACAGTAATCGGAAATGTGATAAGGAAGCCCCGGGAGCCTGTTCGACTCTCGGGCTCTTTCCATTTTTAATGATTATGATATAATACTAAAAGCCATATGACCGTCCTCGTGAGACTGGCATGATGCCGAAGGAGTGAATAATGGAAATGTTTAAATTGAGCGAAATTAAAGAACTGATCAAGTTGGTTGATGAAAGTTCTGTTCAGGAATTGGAAATTGAAAATGAAGGATCACGTTTGTCGATTCGCAAACCAGGTAAAACGGAGTTCGTACAGGCTGCTGCCGTACAACCGCAAGTGATTGCTGCTCCTCAGGTGCAACCTGCTGCTACCGCAGTGGTTAGCGAGGCTGCCCCGCAAGCCGATACAACAAGTCATTTACATAAAATTGTATCTCCGATGGTAGGTACATTTTACAGAGCTTCCTCACCGGAAGCTGGTTCTTTTGTGAGTGTGGGTGATAAAGTTGTTGAGAAAACAACGGTATGCATCATCGAAGCCATGAAACTGATGAACGAGCTTGATGCGGACATCAAGGGAGAAATCGTTGAAGTGCTGGTTGAAAATGGACAGCTTGTCGAATACGGACAGCCTCTGTTCCTGGTAAAACCGGAATAACGGTTTACAGGTTTATAGCAACCGCATGAGCTTCGAAGGAGGACAAAGACGAAATGAAATTCCATAAAATATTGATTGCCAATCGTGGTGAGATTGCTGTGCGCATTATTCGTGCCTGCCGCGAGCTTGGCATTTCGACAGTGGCTGTTTACTCGGAAGCGGACAAAGATTCCTTGCATGTCCGTCTTGCAGACGAGGCCTACTGTATCGGACCAACACTGTCTAAAGACAGTTATCTTAACTTTACTAACCTGATGAGTGTAGCTACTTTGACGGAATGTGACGCCATCCACCCTGGATACGGTTTCTTGGCCGAGAATGCTGATTTTGCGGAAATCTGTGATTCCTGCAACATTACATTCATTGGTCCTTCACCGGAAGCTATTACCAAGATGGGTGACAAGGCTGTAGCGAAACAGACGATGAAGGATGCAGGCGTACCTGTTATTCCTGGATCAGACGGCCTTGTGGAAACTACCGAAGAAGCGATTATGATTGGACGTGATATCGGGTATCCTGTCATTATCAAAGCTACCGCTGGTGGTGGGGGTAAAGGGATTCGGATCGCTGAAAACGAAGAGCAATTGGTAAAACAAATCACGGCTGCACAGCAGGAAGCTCAGAAAGCATTCGGGAACGCCGGTGTGTATCTGGAGAAATTCCTGACAGGCATGAAGCACGTTGAAATTCAGATTATGGCTGACAAACACGGCAATGCCGTGCATCTTGGCGAGCGTGATTGTTCGGTTCAGCGCCGTCGTCAGAAGCTTGTTGAGGAAGCACCGTGTCCTGTGATCAACGAGGAAGTCCGTACGCTCATGGGAGAAGCTGCTGTGCGAGCTGCACTTGCGGTGAATTACTCCGGAGCCGGTACACTGGAATTCCTTCTAAGTCCAAACGGGGAGTTCTACTTTATGGAGATGAATACTCGTATTCAGGTTGAACATCCGGTTACCGAGATGGTAACGGGTGTCGATCTGATCCGTGAAATGATCTCTGTTGCCGAAGGTAATCCGTTATCTTTCCGTCAGGAAGATGTGGTTATTAACGGATGGTCCATTGAATGCCGAATTAACGCTGAAGATCCTGACCGTAACTTTATGCCTGCACCAGGCAAGATTGGTTTTTACCTTGCACCGGGTGGCCCTGGAGTTCGGGTGGACAGCGCAGCGTATCCTGGTTACACAATCTCACCATTCTATGACTCCATGATTGCAAAATTGATCGTTTGGGGCGCAACTCGTGATGAAGCGATCGCCAAAATGAAGCGTGCTTTGGCAGAATTCGCGATTGAAGGCATCTCAACAACGATTCCTTTCCATCAGAAACTTCTGGAGCATCCAACGTTTATTCGCGGAGATTTTGATATTAAATTTCTCGAGGAAAACGAGATTTAACAGTCATATTGGACTTGTTTGTCATAATCTAGCCCAAATGATATAGTATGTAATAATAAGAGCGCATGTCTCCTGCATCGGATAAGCCCGCCTTCTAGCGGATGGTTGCAGGAGCTCCGGTAAAGCCGGACCGGAAGGGTTCTGAGTGTTGTGAAAATGAACCGGCACCCTGACGGATGGCCGCAAACTTATCTCGCGAAAGGTGTGTTGAACATTTATGAGTACACTACCGACAGAATTTGAACGCACGGATATCGGTGAAATCCAGATCGCACCTGAAGTTATCGAAGTGATTGCTGGACTTGCAACTGTGGAAGTTAAAGGAGTAGCTGGGATGAGCGGTGGATTCGCAGGTGGATTCGCGGAATTGCTCGGCCGCAAAAACCTTTCAAAAGGAGTTAAGGTTGAAGTAGGTCAACGCGAAGCTGCAGTGGATGTTTCCGTTATTATTGAATATGGATACCGTTTGCCGCAGGTTGCTACTGAAATCCAACAAAACGTGAAGCGCTCCATTGAAAACATGACAGGATTGAACGTAAATGAAGTGAATGTTCACATTCATGACGTTCAATTCAAGAGTGCTGAAAAGGTGGAAGAGATCGACCTGAACACGCAACGTGTAAAATAATAAGACAGATTTCCCCCGGCACTTCTGTCGGGGGTTATCCCGTCTTGGACGGGTCTTTCGTTATGCACTTGAGACGGACAAGGTGATCAACGTTAAGCTTTTCAGCAGTTAAGCAATGTGAGTGAGCAAGGGAGGCTGTGCAGTTCGTGGCTAAAATACTGGATCGGCTTCTGTTGTTTATATACAGCATAAGCGTAGGAGCAATATCGGCAGCGGTAATCTTACTGATTAGCGGTGTGCTGCCATACGAATTGAATTACCAGCAGGAACAAAATGTTATTGTTGCGTCAATTGTCGCGGCAGCGATTTTGTTTGTCCTGAGTTTACGTTTTTTCTACATCTCGATTCGCCGCGAGCGTGGCTCGTTACCTTCTGTGGATCAACGTACCGAGTTCGGGGATGTTCAGATTTCAATGGAGACAATTGAAAATCTCTGTTTGAAGGCTACTTCCCGTTTTCGTGGAGTACGTGACGTCAAAGCGCGCATCCGTGTGGTGGAGTCAGGACTGGAGATTAAGATTCGGGCTGTTGTGGATGGGGAGACACCTATTCCGGCGCTGACTACGGATCTGCAAAAGGCGATACATGATCATGTGCAAGAGATTACAGGAATTCCTGTTTCTTTTGTAACCGTATATATCGCTAATGTGACCCAGTCGCCTAACTACAAGAGTCGCGTGGAATGAGGTGAGTTTCACTGATGTTGTGGAAAGAGCTTTGGGATAGCTACAAGGGACGTATTCTAGGCGTTGCCTTTGGTATTTTATTGGGATTTCTTTATGTTTGGATCGGTTTTTGGGATATGTTGTTCTTTGCACTTTTGGTGTTCATCGGGTATACATTTGGCAGACGAAGCGATGAGAAGCTAGGCTCGTTCATCCCTTGGGGAGAGTTACGACAATGGCTTGGAGATCGCTGGCGTCCGTTCAAATAAGCCTATCAGAACCCTGCAATATGTTTCTTCCGAAAATAGAACTGTAGTTTGAGTTGCCCGATTTTTGGAGGAAACGTGTTGCAGGTTTTTTTGTGAAAAGAGAACGCAATATCAGAGAGGAGCCATGGGTATCCTGTATAGGGTAATGAAGTGGTTTCTTGAATTTTAAAATAAGCATGATGACGCTCGGGAATGAGCGCTGCAGGAGGCAGGACATGAAAAGACGTTTGGCAAGGGAAATTGCAGTACAGAGTCTGTATCAGATGGAAATGAATGAAGTAAGCGCGTCTGAAGCGGTAAATATGCTGATTAATGAAGCGGCTGAGGAAAATGAAACGGAAGTTGAAATCCGTGATGAAGAAAAAATGCGTAGCTACGTTACCGAAATGGTGCAAGGTGCGTGGGGGCATAAGGAAGCGATTGATGGTTTGCTTGTGGACTATTTGAAAGGCTGGCAGCTGAGCCGTTTGTCACGTGTAGACCGCCAAATTTTGCGCTTGTCCACCTATGAGATGGTATTCCGTGATGATGTACCAGCCAAAGTTTCTGTCAACGAAGCGATTGAATTGTCGAAGTATTTTGGTACAGATGAATCAGGCAAGTTCGTCAATGGTGTTCTTGGCCGCATGATTCAGGAAGTGGATAGCATCAAGCAAAAATTATCCTAAGGGAACTTTCTGATGGAGTAGAGTAGACAAGCCAGCTTTTCTGTAAGGATGTATCTAGATCGTTTTATCTAATATATGTTCATATAAGGGAGAGAGTACAATGACAGCATCTATTATTAACGGTAAAGAAGTATCCCAAGAGCTCCGCGCAAGCATGACCGCAGAAGTAAAACAACTAAGCGAACAGGGAGTAGTACCGGGTCTGGCTGTTGTGCTCGTGGGGGAAGATCCGGCTTCTCAAGTTTATGTGCGTAATAAGGAAAAAGCATGTCATGACCTCGGCTTTTACTCTGAAGTACATCGGTTGGATGCAAGTACATCGCAAGCGGATTTGCTAGCTCTCGTGGACAAGCTGAACAATCAGAAGTCCATCAATGGTATTCTTGTGCAGCTTCCACTGCCGAGCCACATTGAAGAGAAAGCGGTAATCGATGCGATTGCTGTAGATAAAGACGTAGATGGATTCCACCCAGTGAATGTGGGGAATTTGGTTATCGGTGATGACAGCTTGCTCCCGTGTACACCTGCCGGTGTCATTGAATTAATTAAACGCACGGGTCTGGAAATGTCCGGTAAACACGCTGTCGTTATCGGTCGTAGTAACATTGTAGGTAAACCGGTGTCCTTGTTATTGCAACGTGAAAATGCAACCGTAACGATGTGTCATTCCCGTACGGCTAATATGAAAGAAATTACACGTCAAGCGGATATTCTGGTCGTAGCGATCGGTCGTGCCAATTTTGTGGATGCCGATTATGTTAAACCAGGCGCTGTTGTGATCGATGTCGGCATGAATCGTTTGGATAACGGAAAACTCGCGGGGGATGTAGATTTTGAAAGTGTAAAAGAAGTCTCTGGCCCAATTACACCTGTTCCCGGCGGCGTGGGTCCAATGACGATCACCATGCTGATGCAGAACACTCTGATCGCGGCAAAACGCGCTCACGGATTGGCCTAGGTAACTGTCTGTGGCAGAGCAAAAAATTTACTCTATCAAAGACCTGAACCGATATATCCGGATGAAACTGGAATCGGATCAGGTTCTGTCGGACGTCTGGCTGCGCGGAGAGATATCCAATTTCACGCATCACTCCAGCGGCCACATGTATTTTACATTAAAGGACAAGGACAGTCGGATTAAATCCATCATGTTTGCATCGCATAATCAGCGTTTACCCTTTGTACCGAAGGAGGGTGCAAGGGTTATTGCGCGTGGTAACGTTTCGGTATATGAACGCGACGGGCAGTATCAATTTTATGCGACACATATGCAGCCAGATGGTATAGGCAGTCTATATCTGGCTTATGAGCAGCTGAAAAAGAAACTGGAGGACGAAGGATTGTTCTCTCCTGCTCGCAAAAGACCCATCCCAAGTTATCCACAAACGATTGGTGTTGTAACATCTCCTACAGGAGCGGCTGTTCGTGACATTATAATCACACTGCAACGAAGGTATCCATCGGCTAAAGTTGTATTGTACCCGGTGCTTGTTCAAGGCAAAGGGGCTGCACCATCCATCGTCAAGGCAATAAACAACTTTAACCATATGGCTGAAGCAGATGTGCTTATTGTAGGACGGGGCGGTGGATCACTCGAAGAACTGTGGGCTTTTAATGAAGAAATTGTAGCTCGAGCCATAGCAGCTTCAACCATTCCAGTGATCTCTGCGGTTGGTCATGAAACGGACTTTACGATTGCAGACTTTGCTTCCGATTTACGTGCTGCGACACCAACAGCGGCAGCGGAACTTGCTGTGCCGAATCGTGCAGAGCTGATGGAACAGATTGCACGAAGACAGCGCCAGTTACAGAACAGTCTGAAGCAACGTGCCGTATATCATCGTGAACGCCTAAATCGTCTTCAGCGCTCCCCCGTGCTGGTGCATCCGCGCAGAACGTTGATGCAGCATACAGAACGTCTGGATATGTTACATCAACGCTTGCAACGAAGTGTGGATACACGAATGAAATGGACGGGAGAAAAACAAGAACGGTTGCGGACAGCTTTACAGCGGTTTAATCCTCGGGAACAAGTGAATACAGCACGCCGGGATAATGCAGCCGCTCGTAAGCAACTTGAACTTGCGATGAGATCAATTACACGTAGCAAGCAACAACAGTGGAAGTCACTGGTAAGGCATCTCGATGCACTCAGTCCGCTGAAGGTAATGTCACGTGGTTATAGTCTTGTCTACGATGAGCAGGAACAGCAATTGATTAAATCCATAAATGATGTACAGCCGGGCGACTCGGTGAAGATCAAATTAGCGGACGGACAGCTGGACTGTCAGGTCTGGGGAATGAAGGAGGACAACAACATCCATGGCGAATGAACCGGAACTGAATTTTGAAGAGGCAATGGCGGCATTAGAAGACATCGTAGGTCAGCTGGAGCATGGAGATGTTCCTCTGGAGCAAGCGATTGATTTGTTTCAGCGCGGAATGAAACTTTCCCAGTTATGTGGCCTGAAGCTGGAACAAGTGGAACGTAAGATCGAGATGATCGTAGAAGAAGATGGGGAGCTTCGCAAGAAGCCTTTTGGCACGGCTGACGATGAGAGCGGTGAGATCAATGAGTAACCGTCTTTCATTCGAAGCGTACCTTCAGGAAGTAACTGGAGATGTTACGGAAGCGCTGAAACACACCCTTCCCGAGCATTGGGATATACCTCGTTCGCTCACGGAATCGATGCAGTATTCATTAATGGCTGGAGGTAAACGCCTTCGTCCACTTCTGGTCGTTGCTGCGGCGGAAGCCTTCGGAGCGGAGCGTACAGCTGCGATGCCGGTAGCCTGCGCCGTGGAGATGGTTCATACGTATTCGTTGATCCACGACGACTTGCCTGCGATGGATAATGATGATTATCGTAGGGGAAAATTAACGAATCACAAAGTATATGGCGAAGCGACAGCCATTCTTGCGGGAGATGCACTGCTGACCCACGCTTTCTACAGCATTGTTCAGACAGGACGTCAAAGCGGAGTGAATGCTGATGCTCTGTTAGCTATTGTTCAGGATTTAGCTGAACTTGCAGGAGCCAGAGGCATGGTTGGTGGCCAGGTTGCTGATATGGAAGGCGAGCAAGGGTTGACTGATTTGTCTCAGCTTCAATATATTCATCTGCATAAAACAGGTGATCTGATTGTCTTCTCCCTCCTTGCAGGTGCTCGCATCGGCGGGGCTACAGAAGGACAATTGGAGGCGCTGAGTGTATTTGGGCGGGATTTAGGACTTGCATTCCAGATTCAGGATGACATTTTAGACCTGACGGGTGACGAGCAGAAGATGGGGAAAAAAACGCAAAGTGACGTGAATCAGCAGAAGGTAACTTATCCGTACTTTATCGGAATGGAAGCTTCCGTTGCAGAAGTGAAATCCCTCACACAATCCGCTAAAGATGCACTTGAACGAGCGCAATTGCCGGATGCTTCAAGGTTAATGGAGATTGCCGATTATCTGATGAGCCGTGACCATTAACATTTAACTTAGGCAGCTGATTCAATGTGAAATGAACAGTGTAATGATAGTAATGGCTTCTTTATGCCAATAAACGAAACGAAAGCTTCTTTCAATGATTGGAGAATACATAATTATAGAGCTTCGGATATGAATCGTAAGCGAACGACTCTTGATCGGCTGAAGCGGGCTGTAAATTATGATTCTTGTTCATTTATGGTATAATGATTCAATGTTATTCCATCCATTACACTCAATAAATGATATATATCTAATAAACAACAACATTCTAGGAAAGCGGGGAGATTCTCGTGCTGCTTCCACAAATTAAACAACCCAGTGATCTAAAGGTGATGTCCCAGGATGATCTTGTCCTTTTGTCGGCAGAGATCCGCCAGTTTCTGATTGAGAAGCTGTCTGCTACAGGCGGGCATCTTGCACCGAACTTAGGAGTGGTTGAGCTCACCGTGGCCCTGCACTACTGCTACAACAGTCCAACGGATAAAATGATTTTTGATGTGGGACACCAGGCTTATGTGCATAAAGTTTTGACGGGGCGGATGGATCGCTTTGATACGTTGCGTCAACAGAACGGATTATGCGGATTTGTCAAACGGAACGAAAGTGAACACGATGTATGGGAAGCCGGACACAGTAGTACTTCATTGTCTGCTGCCATGGGTATGGCTATGGCTCGTGATCTGAAAGGTGAGGATAATCAGGTTATCGCCATCATTGGAGACGGAGCGCTTACAGGCGGTATGGCGTTTGAAGCACTGAACCATATCGGACATGAACAGCGTAAGCTGATGGTTATTCTCAATGATAATGAGATGTCTATCGCACCCAATGTGGGAGCCATGCATAAATACTTGAGTAAAATTCGTTCAGATCGTCATTACTTGAAAGCTAAAGATGATGTGGAAGGTATTCTCAAAAAAATTCCGGCCATTGGTGATCGTCTGGCGAAATCGGCGAGCTGGATTAAGGATAGTGTCAAATATATGATGGTTCCTGGTGTTCTTTTTGAAGAACTGGGTTTCACGTATTTGGGCCCGATTGACGGGCATGACATCCCGCAACTGATTGAGGCTTTCAAACAGGCTGACAATGTGGATGGTCCTGTAATGGTTCATGTACTTACAACCAAAGGCAAAGGTTATCAGCCTGCCGAGGCAGATTCGCATAAGTGGCACGGAATTTCGCCATATAAAATTGAATCAGGTCAAGTGCTCAAAGCCGTTGGAAAACCGATGTACACCGAAGTATTCGGTCAGACGCTTGTTGAACTAGCGAAAGAGGATAAACGTATCGTTGCGGTTACACCTGCGATGCCTACAGGTTCAGGTCTAATCCCTTTCAGCAAAGAGTTTCCGGATCGCATGATTGATGTGGGGATTGCGGAACAGCATGCAGCTACGATGTGTGCGGCACTGGCTATGGAAGGGCTAAAACCGGTTTATGCGGTATACTCCACATTCATGCAACGTGCATATGATCAGATCGTTCACGACATCTGTCGTCACAATGCAAATGTTATATTTGCAATTGACCGCGCTGGATTTGTTGGACCTGACGGTGAGACACATCAGGGAGTATACGATGTTGCGTTTATGCGTCACATTCCAAATATCGTGCTTATGATGCCAAAAGATGAGAATGAACTGCGCCATATGATGAAAACGGCGCTGGATTATAACGAAGGTCCGATTGCGTATCGTTACCCGCGTAACAATGTGGTTGGCGTACCAATGGACGATGTGTTAGTTCCGATTCCAATAGGATCCTGGGAACAGCTACGTCCAGCTGAAGGATACGCGATTATGGCCTCGGGTTCCATGGTTCAGCTGGCTGAAGAAGTTGCAGATACGGTGAAACGGGAAGGGATAAATACTGGAGTTATCAATGCTCGGTTCCTCAAACCATTAGATGAACAGATGCTTCGTGATCTGGCTGTCCGCGGGACAAAGCTGATTGTGCTTGAAGAAACCTCGCAGGCAGGCAGCATGGGAAGTGCGGTGTTGGAATTCTATGCTGAGCAAGGTATACATGATGTTCATGTGCATCTGATGGGCATTCCTGATCGATTTATCGAACATGGCAGCATCAAGGAACAACGTGAAGAGGTTGGTCTTACAGTGGAGAATGTAAGTGCAGAATTGCGTAAAATGGCCGTTCAATCTTCATACGGAATGTCCAAAACACGTTTCCCTTCCTAACATTAGAATGATTAGCGGATAGGAGAAAGACATGTCACTCCCGAAAGAACGAATCGATGTGCTGCTGGTGGAGCAGGGCTACTACGAAAGCCGTGAGAAGGCAAAAGCTGCGATTATGGCTGGACTTGTGTATGCCAATAATGAACCGATTGAAAAAGCAGGCATGAAAATTCCAAGGGATGCTCAGCTGAAGGTAAAAGGTTCAGTGCATCCTTATGTAGGCAGAGGTGGACTAAAGCTTGAAAAAGCGATTCGTCATTTCAACCTGAATATGAATGATCTTGTCATGTTGGATATCGGTTCATCCACTGGTGGTTTTACGGATTGTGCTCTTCAACATGGCGCATCCCATGTATACGCCATTGATGTGGGGTATAATCAACTGGACTGGTCACTGCGTAATGATGAGCGGGTCACCGTGATGGAACGTACGAATTTCCGTTACGTCACGCCTGAAGATCTGAGTGGACCTGTGCCAAACTTTGCAAGCATTGACGTATCCTTTATTTCGTTGCGAATTATACTTCCGCCGCTCTTGGCTCTGTTGCAACGGCCTGCGGATATTGTGGCTCTAATTAAACCACAGTTTGAGGCGGGACGAGATAAAGTGGGTAAATCAGGTGTTGTCCGAGACCCGAAGGTGCACAAGGATGTATTGCAGACCATGCTTCATTTTGCCAGTCAACTTGGATTAAACCTGAAAGGCCTGACCTTCTCACCGATTACGGGTGGGGAGGGTAATATCGAATTTCTCGCACACTGGCGTCTGGAAGCACCAGAGGCCGCACAACCAGAGAACGACGAGGCTTCACTTGATGCACTTGCAGAGCAGGTCGCCAAAGAAGCCGCTCATACTTTTACGGGAAACTCATCATAAGATGAGTTTCTTTTCGCTGGAAAGATATTTTGGGACAAAGGAAAACGGGTGTTCGATCTCGAATATATCACTGAGGTGAGCGGTAATGGAGGGTCAATATGACACAATCGTTATTGGTGTGTTTGCTGTCTGTTTAATCGTATGGTTGTTTCTCGGACTGCGTAGCTGGCTGAATCGTCCGATTCCGGTAAGCTTTGCCGAGTTAAGACTTAATGAAAACATTCAAGATTCTCCTGCTCTGACTTTACTTGAGGCCAATGGATACGACGTGATTGGCGGGAAAATGAAAGTACCTTTAGCCTTTGAGGCCGATAATTCCGTTTTATACAGCAGGTTGTTTATTGATTATGTTGCTGAGCGGCAGGATGCAAGGTATTTAGTCAAAACTTCCCGTCGCAGGCAACCGCTTGAACGAAGCGGACCTGCTATAAGGGATCGCTTTCTTCCCTATTTATTATTGTACCCCGGATGTGAAGGATTGCTTTATGTAGATCTGGATGATTCCGATATAATGGTAATCAGGCTTATAGATTATCAAGAAGACGTGTATGATGGAGAGGATCTGGATTAATATATAATAAGTTTGAAATATGGCATGATACAGCATTGCATTAAAGGTCAAGACTGCATCTTTGCAATACATTTCTAATTGGAGGCATGTATGAAAGGACAACGACATATCAAGATTCGTGAAATTATTAGTCAAAATGAAATAGAGACCCAAGATGATCTGGTTGAAGCATTGCGACAAGCGGGTTTTCAGGTGACACAAGCAACGGTATCGCGGGACATCAAAGAGCTTCTTTTAATCAAAATTCCAATGGATGATGGACGATATAAATATTCATTGCCAACCGATCAGCGCTATAATCCGATTCAAAAGCTTAAGCGCGCGCTCGTGGATAATTTCCTGCACATTGATCACGCCAACAATCTTGTAGTGATGAAATGTTTGCCGGGAACAGCGAACTCCATTGCAGCATTGCTTGACAATATCGAGTGGACTGAAGTGATGGGCACGATCTGTGGAGATGATACGATCCTTATTATTTGCCGTACAGAAGACAACAGCGTCACTGTCATTGAGCGCATCATGGGATATATTGCTTAAATCAGCCGGAGGTGTTTTTGCAGATGTTAGTTACATTATCAATTCGCAATCTCGCCGTGGTGGAAGAAGTCGATGTGGTCTTTCATCCGGGATTTCATGTGTTGTCTGGGGAAACCGGTGCAGGTAAATCCATTATCATCGATGCTCTCGGCTTGATCGCGGGAGGACGGAGTTCAGCAGATCTGATTCGGTACGGATGTGACAAAGCAGAGATGGAAGCGCTGTTTGAGATGGAGCCTAGTCATCCGGTGTGGAATACGCTGGAGCAGCTGGGTATTCACTGTGAGCCCGAGGAACATCTGGTGATTCGGCGTGAATTGAACACGCAGGGTAAAAGTACATCACGGATTAACGGACAGCTTGTGAATTTGACAATGCTACGCGAAGTGGGCGAGAAGCTGATCAACATTCACGGTCAACATGAGCATCAGAGTCTGCTTCGTGCAGAAAGTCATCTCGGGTTGCTGGATACGTATGGCTCCGATATAATCGGCCCCGTCAAAGCTAAATACCAGGAGCGCTACAGCAAATTTATTGCAGCTGAGAAGGAATTGCGGGCGCTACAAGAGTCAAGCCAGCGGGCTTACCAACTTCTTGATATGTACCGTTTTCAACTGGAAGAAATCGCTGCGGCTGGTCTTACCCAAGGGGAAGATGAATTACTTGGCGAAGAACGGGTCAAACTATCCCATAGCGAGAAAATGATGGACAGTGTTTCGGGTGCATACGATTTACTGAGTGGACAACGCGGATTAGAAGCGATAAGCATTGCGTTATCCCAAATTGAGGATATCTCTGGATATGACAGCAAAAGATTGCAGCCGATTGTAGAGCAACTACAGTCTGCTTTTTATCAATTGGAAGACGTCACCTTTCAACTGCGGGATTACCGGGAGCGAATCGAATTTAATCCCGGCAGACTGGAAGAGGTGGAGCAACGATTAAATCTGATCTCTGGACTAAGACGCAAATATGGAGATAGCGTAGAACTCATTTTGAATTATTATGAACAGATTAGTCATGAGACCGACCAGCTAGAGAACAAAGATGAGCGTTTGGAGAAGCTTCGTACGGAGCGTGACAAACTGCTTGTGCTTGTGATGGAATCGGCTGAGGAGCTAAGTAAAGTGCGTAAACAATGTGCGGAGGAACTGGCTGCTCAGGTCGAAAGTGAGCTCAAGGATCTGCAGATGGAACGCACGTCACTGCGTGTTCAGATCGTGCCTGCTGAAGATCCAAAGGGCATTGAATGGAATGGACGCCGTATCAGGTTCAGCCGCCAAGGGGCCGACAATGCGGAATTTCTGATCTCCCCTAACCCGGGTGAGCCTCTTCGGCCACTAGGTAAAATCGCTTCAGGCGGAGAATTATCCAGAATCATGCTAGCGATGAAGAGCATATTTGCTCGTCATGACCGCATTCCGGTATTGATTTTTGACGAGGTGGATACAGGGGTTAGCGGCCGGGCGGCACAATCCATTGCGGAGAAGCTTCATCGTCTGTCTTCGACGTGTCAAGTATTCTCAATAACACACTTGCCACAAGTAGCTTGTATGGCGGATCATCAGTATTTGATCGAGAAACATGTTTACGACGGACGCACGATGACTCAAGTGGAATCGCTGTCCGAGGAAGGCCGAGTGAAAGAGTTGGCACGTATGCTCGGTGGTGTGGAAATTACAGAAAAAACATTGCATCATGCGCAAGAAATGCTGAATTTGGCGGAAGCCAAAAAAGGGTGAAACGGACGGCTGGCGTAATGTTTGACAGTAATAAAAGCCTGGGGGCGGGGTTATCTTATAGGTACGCAATTGGCGACCACCTTTCGTCAAGCGAAAGAAGCAAAGGGAGTGTGACAGCCATTGAATTCCCCCCTCAGGAAAAAATTGCTAGGTCTTTTATTTGCCTTCTTTCTATGTGTACTTAGCCAGGTTGTACAGCCGATGCAGAGTTATGCTTCTCTGCCTGATGAAGTGCAGGTCTTTGCGGGCAGGCAAGCAGACGTCAGGCTTACAGTACCAGCCGCTTCAAGCGCTGTCGTAGATCGGCCGGATATCGTTGGACTGGATCATCAGTCTGCAATCAAGGTTACTCGTCAGGAACCTTTACATCTTCATCCTCAGCAGACGGGACATGCTAAACTAACCTTGAAGCTATGGGGGAAAATTCCCGTTAAAACGGTTAATGTAAACGTAATTCCTGATCTGCGTGTTGTTCCAGGGGGTCAAACGATTGGCGTCAAAGTTAAATCTGCAGGTATCCTGGTTGTTGGGCATCATCTCGTTCGTTCTAATCCGGATGAACAAAAATCACCAGGTGAAGCGGCTGGGATTAAATTAGGTGACTTGATTACACATATGGATGGCAAACGTCTGGATGGTGTATCGGGTGTATCCGAGGCCGTAGAACTTGCTGGTAAACGTAATCAAGGTATTGATGTTGTGCTAAAACGGGGGAATGAAACCATTAAAACCAAGTTAACCCCGGCGTATGATGCAGAAGATAAAGCATGGAGACTGGGATTGTACATTCGAGACTCGGCAGCTGGTGTAGGTACGCTTACCTTCTATGCACCTGATCAAGGCGTTTATGGGGCGTTAGGTCATGTCATCACGGACATGAATACTCAAACCTCCATCGTTGTAGGCAGTGGACAAATTGTACAATCTAATGTTACATCCATCTCCAAAAGTGAAACTGGTGATCCTGGTGAGAAAAGAGCCCATTTTCTTAAAGAAAGCAAAATTTTAGGTAACATTGAGCGTAATACGGCTTTTGGTATCTTCGGTAAGATGTCTCAGAATCCGGAACATAGCTTGTATTCGCAAGGAATACCTGTCGCTTTTTCACATGAAGTGAAGGAGGGACCGGCTGAAATTTTGACTGTGGTCGATGGGCAACAGGTTGAACGATTCACCATCGATATTGTGCATGTTGCCGATCAATCGGAGCCAGCGACAAAAGGGTTGGTATTGCGTATTACAGACCCTAAACTGATCGATAAGACGGGTGGCATCGTTCAAGGAATGAGCGGTAGCCCGATTGTTCAAGATGGCAAGCTTATTGGCGCAGTGACTCATGTCTTTGTGAATGATCCGAAATCCGGTTATGGATGCTTCATTGAATGGATGCTCCAAGATGCTGGTGTAATGATGAAAAAAGGTCAAGCGAAAAACCTTAAGGCTGGTTAAACAGCTTTAAGGTTTTTTGTCGAAAGTAAACATATTATATCGTATGCTGAAATAAAATATTTATTATAAAGGATCAAGAAAAAAAAATAAAGAAAAATAATTTTCGACAGAAGGAATTTCACTTGGCGTGTCGAAAATTTAACGTGTAAGGAAATGTACGAAATTGTAAAATACGAGGTTTTAAATAAAAGGAGGATACCGTTTTGCAAAAAATTGAGGTATTGCTGGCCGATGATAACCGTGAATTTACGAATTTGCTCGCCGAATATATATCCGAACAGGAAGATATGGAAGTGACCGGTATTGCATACAACGGTGAAGAAGTATTGCAATTGCTGGAACAAACTCGGGATGTACCGGATGTGTTAATTCTGGATATTATCATGCCTCATCTGGATGGACTCGGAGTGTTGGAACGCCTGCGCGGCTTAAACCTGTCTCCGCAGCCCAAAGTAATTATGCTCACTGCATTCGGCCAGGAAAACATCACACAGCGTGCTGTGCAACTCGGAGCTTCCTATTATATTCTCAAGCCATTTGACATGGAAGTACTGGCGAATCGGGTGCGTCAGCTTGTAGGCACGCAAACGACAATGTCTACAAGCAGCGGTTCTTCTTCCTCCATGTATATCAATAAATCTAATGTTGTACAGATGGGCAAACACAAAAATCTGGATGCCAGCATCACGTCAATCATACATGAAATCGGAGTTCCTGCGCATATTAAAGGTTATCAGTATTTGCGGGAAGCCATTACGATGGTATACAACAATATCGAAATTTTGGGCGCCATCACCAAAACGTTGTACCCGGCCATTGCCGAAAAGTTCAAAACGACGCCGTCTCGCGTCGAACGTGCCATTCGTCACGCCATTGAAGTGGCATGGACACGCGGCAACATCGACAGCATCAGCCACCTGTTTGGTTACACGATCAATATCAGCAAGTCCAAGCCGACGAATAGTGAGTTCATTGCGATGGTTGCTGACAAGCTGAGAATTGAGCATAAGGTTAGCTGAAAGGATTCGGAGTAAAAATAATTTACACCTCTTCGTTCAATCGCTTCTGGCGAGTATCGAAGGGGTGTGTTTTATTTTGGACACGGAATGGACTGTATTATCACTCAGCATATTGAACAACACGAAAAAGTGGATATGTGACTTATTACCTAAAAAGTTTACAGATTTAAGCAAAGGATTGGTGTTTTTTCGAAAAAATTTACCTGAAGTTAACGCTTTTTTAGGTAAAAAGTGGTACGATGTGACCACGGATAGATCAAAAGTGACATGGTTGACGATATGGCGAGGGGTTGATTTATGTGTTTACTCAAATAGGTGAAATTGCTGAACCGATTCCAGTCGTACTGCCAGAAACCAAGTGTGATGCCTTATATCAACTGTTTAAATCCAATCCAAATCTGGAAGGTGTAGCGGTTGAAGGGAAAAAAGGAATTTCATTGATGATGCGAACACGTTTTTTTCAACAGATCGGCTCACAATATGGTTACAATCTCTACATGGGGCGTCCTGTGAAGCTGCTTATGAACCTAAACGCACTAGTCGTAGATTATTTGGAACAGATTACAGATGTCAGCGTGGCGGCGATGAAGCGTGAAGAAGCGGATCTGTATGATCTGGTTCTGGTAACATCTGGAGGTCGATTTCATGGGGCGGTGAGTATTCGGCGATTACTGCTAGAGGTTGCGGATGTTCGAGCGGAAATGGCGATTTTTATGAATCCGTTAACAGGGCTTCCTGGCAATCGAATTATAGATGATCGATTAGTTCAAGTACTTAAACAGGATCAGTTCAGTGTTCTATACATTGATCTGGATCAGTTCAAATCGTATAACGATAGCTATGGTTTCAAAATGGGGGACGAGCTTATCCAAGCAACGGCCACTTTACTCCGTGAGCATTTTGGGGTAGCAGAGGCTTTTCTAGGCCACATTGGCGGGGATGATTTTATTGCCATTCTAAACCACCATCAATACAAACAAGTCTGTGAAGATGTTATTGTCCAGTTTGAGGAGATCAAAAAAAGTTTCTACAACGAACAGGACTGGAACAATCAATATGTGATGGGTGAGGGACGCTCTGGATTGAATCGACCTATTCCTTTAGTATCGGTATCCATCGCAGTTGTAACCAATCTTTACCAAAAATATGAAAATATGAATCAAATCGTACATGAGGCAACTCGTGTGAAAAAAAGCTGCAAATCCATCAATGGCAGCATCATTTGTTCGAATGACATGGAGGGGGAGGCTGTGCGGGCCTAGTTGTGCCTAAACTTAGATACTACATAGGTTAATGTTAATCGTTTCGAGGAGAAGTAATCATATTGAAGCTTATATAGGTGGCAGTCGAATCACCCAGAGTAATTATCCATCCATGGTGAATGACAAAAAAAACGCCGAGATTTTGAGAACAACTCTCCAAAAACAGCGGTTGTCTGATTAGATGGATCGATACAAAAGAATCACAAGATGTGAAGCAATGAAGGATCGTTAGGTGATATAAAAGGTAATATTAAAACCATCTCACAATATGTATATTTTCTTTACAGGTCTACATCCGTTTAGGTCTAACCATAATTCACCTTCCTTAGATACGAATGTCTACAGAAGAATAAGCCGAAGTAGCCGATGCACCTGCTTTGTTTGGTACAGAGCTGCTTACGTGTCCTTTTTCTGATTGTTCTACATCGGGAGCACTGTCTTTCAACGTAGGTACCGCCGATTTTCCTCGGTCAATCTCTTGGGACTCTTCTTTGCGCGAACCTACAGATGAGGGGAACTGTCCCGAATCGTGACGTCCAGGCTTATGAATTTCGTCTACCAACTCTCCGAGCTTATGATTTGTTTTACTTATGTGGGACTCTAGCTCCTGCACAACTTCTCTTTTTTTCTGAAAAACAGTGCGTTTAGCGTTTTCCAGCATCTGCGTTTTGCCAAGATCGCTGTGTGTATCGTACTCCAGCACAATCCGGTCAAACCGGGTTTCCCCCTCGATAGTATAAATAGAACTTTGCATTTTATCCCGCAAACCAACCAGCTTTCCCATCTGATCGTACGTCTGACTATGCTTCATAAGATGATTCATCGACGGAGTCTGTTGCTGTTCTTCCGGCTTGGATTGTTGTTGCTTCGTCTGATCCATCTGTTGTAACTTGTTTTTCTCTTCCATTTCTTCTGCTTTAATTTGGGCTATTCGGCTATCAATCTGCGCAATGGAACTTGTTAAGGATTTTATGCGTTCTGCTTTTGTTTTGATATCAAGCTCATCATTGGATTTAACAATCTGGATTTGTTCATTGAATTTTACTTTCTGCTGCATCAACCCTTGAATTTCTTTATCTCGATTGGAGGTAGGGCTGGCTGGTGGGGTGAAACTGCTTTTGGTTACAGGTGAAATTGAATTCATTTTACCTTCTCCCTCTTTAGTATGGTCATGGCCTTTTATACATATATCGGTTGATAAGGGAGAGAAATAAAGCTTCTTTCTGATCACAAAAATATTACTTTACGTAAAGTATTGCGAACTTTATCAGGATAATTGATAATGGTTATCAATGAGTGTGTATGAGAAGAGGGTGTATGAGAAATTTTCAGCGGTTATTGTTTCAGGAGAAACGGGGATTGGAGAGAAATGATGAAATTAAACGAACAGATGCAATATTGGAATTATGCGGCCGTGAAGGTGCTGGATATACGCCGTATCGTCTTAAAGAACGAAATACAACATGGATCATATACACTGCCTGCTGCTTGTTTTATATATTCGATTCGAGGGTCGGCCGACCTTCAATTGAACGGACATAAGTATAGATCAGAACCATTTTTTATACTTCATGGAGCCAAAGGATCAATATTAAATATAAAGAACGATGAAGAGTTCGAATATATTATGTTGTATTACAGAGCATTTCGAGCATTTCCCAATTATCGTAAAAGGTGGTCGCAGGGACAGACTCTAGGTGCTCCGTTATCCTTACAATATGGATTTACACCGAGTAGTCCGTTGAAATTGTTACGATATCTTCATGAGATGGAGAAAGTATGGGCGCAACAATCAAATTTGAACCTGCTTCATACGAAGAGTCTGTTTTACCAATTCATTCATGAACTGATGGTTCAGCTAGCTGCACAAGAGGTTCAAACCGAAGTTGTTGATCCGGTGAAACAGACGCTTGAATACATTCATCAGCATTATAGAGAACAGGTTACACTTGATTTTCTAGCAGAACAATTCAATTTTAGCTCGCGTCATTTATCTATGCGATTCAAACGAAAGACGGGTTACAGTCCCATCGATTACTTAATTCAGACGCGAATCGGCAAGGCTCAGGATTTACTTGTACGTTCAGATGCAAAGCTTGGTGATATCGCTGCAGAGGTTGGTTATTCAGATGTATATTATTTTAGCCGAATTTTCAAGAAACATGTGGGCATGTCTCCAACCCTGTATCAAAAGAAGATGAAGGAATTGCGCCGAATAGAAGATCGTCCATTGCACGTATCCGAATCGTCCATTGGCTGGGCATTGAAGTCAAGATATATTGATTATGATAATCATTATCGATATATAAACGGAGGGTCCACACCAATGAAAAGAAAAAATTCAAGTTCCAGCATGATCATGATTGCAATATTAAGTCTAACGATGCTCCTTACGGCCTGTTCTTCAGGTACCGCCAATACACTTTCAGCTGGAGAAGGAACGGGTGCTAATTCGACTAACAGTAGTTCATCAGTAACATCAGAGACGGGAAGTCAAGTAAACAAAGATAAAGAAACACGCACGGTCTCGACCATAAAAGGTGATGTTATCGTTCCGGCTAATCCGAAAAGAGTTGTTGTGCTGTATCTTCAAGGTGATGTGGTTGCACTTGGAGTCAAGCCAATCGCTACATCGGATGTATACGACGGGGCTGCTTACAAGAGTGAGCTTGAAGGTGTAAATTCACTCGGTACCTGGTTCGAACCGAACCCTGAAGCGGTCATTGACCTTGATCCAGACCTGATTATTGTTCCGTCGGAAGAAACATATAACACGTTGAAAAATATCGCACCTACGGTGTATATTCCGTACGAGAAAATGACAACGGAAGAACGACTTCACAGCATAGCCAGCATTTTTGGCAAAGAGAAGGAAGCTGAAGTCTTGATTAACAACCTTAACAGCAAAGTGGAAGAGAGTAAAAAAACTCTTGCAGACGCTGGTATATTGGATAAAACCATTTCCATTATTGAAGGCGGACTAAAAGGTATGGTCGTTGTGGAGAGCAAGCAATTTGGTCGGGGTTCTCAGGCAGTCTATGAGTATTTGGAGATGAAAGCTCCTAAAGTAGTACAAGACAAAATCGATGTCGTATCAGACGAAGATGGCTCTACAATCTCAATGGAAGTTCTTCCAGAATACATAGGTGACTATGTGTTCCGCTCTGTGTATGAAGGGGCAGATGTTCTAACAGATAACCCTATATGGAGCAGTATTCCGGCAGTAAAAGAAGGTCGGTTGATCGAGATTGATTTTGATTTCTTTTATTATTCAGACATCTATTCCATCAATAAACAACTCGATTTTGTTGTAGATAAACTTTTGTCTGCTCCAAGAGCACAATAAATGAAGAGGAAATCGCGCACATAAAGTTACGCAGGAGGCGAAAATGATATTGTGATTGTAATTTGAACCCATTTCCATTAGACTTAAACGATAATGAGAATCAATATCACATGAATAACTACCATAGTCGAGTGGATGGAGGTCCTGTAGAGATGAATCAAGAATTAGAGCTTTATGATGTGACGATTATCGGAGGCGGCCCGGCAGGCATGTACTCTGCTTTTTATAGCGGTATGCGAGATATGAAAACGAAATTAATTGAGGCACGCGACAGATTGGGTGGACGGATGCTGTTTTATCCGGAAAAGATGATCTGGGATGTTGGAGGGGTAACACCCATCCTGTGTGAAGATCTGATTAAACAGTTGGAGCAGCAGGCGCGCACATTTGAACCGACACTTGTGTTTGAACAACAGATTGAAGGATTTGAACGTAAACCGGATGGCACCATTCTGCTAACTTCTGCTACAGGTGAGCAACACTGGACACGCACTGTCATTTTGGCAATAGGATACGGGATATACAAAATGGCGAAACTGGAGCTTGAAGGGGCAGACCGCTATGAAGTATCCAATCTACATTATACGGTGCAAGAGCTCGAGCCTTTCCGCGGTAAACGAGTGTTAATCTCGGGCGGGGGAGACTCCGCTGTGGATTGGGCGAATGAGCTAGAGAGCTTGGCTCAGCAGGTAACGGTCGTACATCGACGTGATCACTTCGGAGGACTGGAGCGGAACGTGTCGCGTATGAAAGAATCCTCAGTTGACGTGCGCGCACCCTACGCAATTGAGAAGTTACACAGCATAAGCGGGGATATGATTGAACAGGTAACCGTTACACATATGGAAACCGGAGAGACGGAGATGCTTGAAGTGGATGCGGTGATTGTCAATCATGGCATGAAGAGTGATTTTGGTCCCATTCGTGATTGGGGATTAGACTTGGGTGAATGGCATGTGAGCACAACCGAAAGATTGCAAACGAACATACCTGGCGTTTTTGCCGCGGGTGATTTCGTCGATTATGGAAGCAAATTGTATCTGATCGCGGGTACATTTACAGATGCAGCTCTAGCTGTTAACAGTGCGAAGTTATACATGGATCCGGAAGCCGAAAAAGTAGCTTATGTCTCTTCTCATAACAGTCGCTTCAAAGAAAAAAACAAAGCACTTGGTGTTGTGGAGTAGTTAATATTAAGTCGAAACAAGACTTGAACTTAAAATAACTTCGGGAATTTTCCGAGGTTATTTTTTGTACCATGCGCGTATGAAGTAGTTAGAATTGCACAAGATAGAACAGTCTTTAAACAGGTTTTGGATTGAAGATCAGCTCTAAACCGTCTATAATCAACATCTACAAGAGGCTTGCGCGTATAATAACAGGTTTTCACGTCTTGCATGCTAGCTTAGGGACTCAAAACCGGATTACATTTCGACAAGGGTGGAGTACAACAATGAAAAAAGGTTCATCATCCGGACAACAAAATACGACTTTCATTCAGCGATTGCTTCAACGCGTGAATATGAAACGAGTGAAATGGTCCGAGGTTTATCTTGCTACAGCCGGAGCACTGCATCATTTATTGGTCGAGGGCCGACGTAAACGTGCCGCTGTAAAAAGGAAACAGCAGGATATGCCTCTCAGTGAATTAAAATCGTTGAAGCTTGAGCCAGGGGACATCGTCTATACGCCAAGCTCGGAATCAACTTATTATGCCGGGCATATGGGCATTATTGGTCTGGACGGAAAGGTGTATCATGTGCATCCTTACGGGCCGGTTTTTGCGGATACATTGGACTGGTATCTCACTCGTTTTTATGAAGGAGATCGCTTCATTGTGTTCCGTTCCAAGCTCCATCAGGTGGGTATTCGGGCAGCAGAATGGGTTCAAGAACATTATAAGCAGGTAAAATTCTACCGCTTGCAAACGAACCTTCTAAGTGTCGAGCGAAATTATTGTTCCAAATTCATATATCAGGCTTATAAGTTTACATCCGGACTGGATCTGTGGGGACGAAAGTTCGCTAAACTGAAACAGGGGTTCATCTATCCTTTTCGCATAGAGCGTTCATCGGATCTCGACGTACTGGGCACATTTTATAAATAAAACGATGACTGAAAAAACCGATTAGGCCGCTGTTTCTCGGGTGTAGAGAATACTGGTGTCTACGGTTTTTTTTAATATGTACTGAGATTAAAACAGGAAAAACACCCGAAACGTCGAATAAAATATGAGATCGGCACGCACAACTTGGAATCGTATACATAACAGGTGGCGCGATTTTTGCAGGCCAAGGAAAAAACGACGACAAGGCTAGCGCATAAGAAAGAGTGAAGCGAATATGAATTGGCTAGGTTTTTTACGGAGGTTTCGGCGGCAGCAAAACGTAGTGAAGCTATCGGACTACACTCCAAAAAAGGAAAGGAGGAACTACTGTTCCATTTGCAGGAAACATGTGAAAAGGGTCGTGTATTATGCCGCTCCACAGGGAAATGTTACAGGTGTATGCAGTTCTTGTAAGACAATAGCAGATGAGAGAGGTATGTTTCCCATTTAATAAGAAGAAATGCGCTCAGGAAACAATATTTTTTTGATTTATGCGCGTTTTTGTAGTACATTAGCAAATGTATTCGAAGGAGGATTCTAATGTACTCAGGAAGACAAGACGATACTTTATACATCATGACCTACACCTTAAATAGCGGTATCAAGGGTACGGTTCCACTGTCTAATAAGCAGATTGTTGAATGGCTCGATTGTTATAGAAATGAGAGACGCTTCGTAACGGAGATCGGCAAAGAGTTTTTTGGGTTAAATGCAGGTTTGGTCGCAGACTTTAAGGTTCAAAATCATTTATCCGATTATCAGCAGACGATCATGCCAACACAGCAGCAGGATAACCTGGAACGTCTGTCCAGTGCTTATAAATCCACCGAGCTATTGATGAAAATTGATTGTAAATGCGGCACGGCCTACGTCACAGAATCTCCTTATAAACGTACCAAATGGTATTGCACGAAATGTAAAGAGATTGTATTCCTGGATGCCAAAAAAGGAATGGTAGAAACGTCACGTGGCGACGCATATTACATGACCAACAAATATTTTGTTTCCCGTGACTAGCGGGAAGTGATTTGGAGAGCATCGCACACAGCGGTGCTTTTTTGTGCCTGTTCTGTTGCTGACAATAAAAAAAAGCCCAATTGGGCTTTGGTGCTGAGTGTATCTTAGGACGGGCATTCCACTTTATGAGGAGGAATAAAGCAGCAACGACAGCGGGGCTCATAAGCCTCCGAATCGCCGATCATGACAACTGGACCCAATGTAACAGGTTCTCCGTTGACAATTCGCTGTGTAAAGGCAGCATCCGGGCTGCCGCATACCGCGCAGAATGCAGAAAGTTTCTCAATATCATCAGCCATGGCAAGCAGGCCACCGATATATCCGAATTCTTTTCCGCGATAATCCATGTTCAGTCCATCCACAATCACATGTTTGCCACAGTAAGCCAGTTCGGAAACGAGTTCCATGATGGCACTGCTGAAAAACTGAACTTCATCAAAGGCAACAACATCGGCATCTATGGTTTGATTCAGAATGGTCTCTACGGATTCCGGCGTTAATTGCCGGGGAATGGAATGGGCAGGAAGTCTGTAGCCGATCCGGCTTACGATCTCGTCCTGAGCGAATCGATCATCCTCGGCTGGTTTGTAGGCAACGACCTTTTTACGGCCAAATTGAATAAGTTTCTGACAACGGCGAATAAGTTCACCAGATTTTTCACTGAACATGGGTCCAGTAATTACGGTAATACGTCCAGTTTGCACGGTGCTGCTACCCCTCTCGCATACGGAATTCAAAAAAAGCGACCATTACAGATTACCACATCTTCTTTGGAAAGAGCCAGAACTAATATAAATCGGTTTGTGTTACTATATGGATGGTTACGATGTTGGTTCCGAAAGCTGGAGCCACTAGAGTTATCTGAAAAGAGGTGTTACCAATGAACGAAGCATTAACCTCACTGAAGCAACGATATGAGGAGCTGAATAAACAAGGCAAGCTGGATGAAGCTGCGCAGGCATTATTTACAGAACTACTGACAGAAGCAGAACGGCTACAAGCCAGCAATCTGACATTGCGCAGAACGATTCTGAAATCATCTTCGAAAGAATCACGCATGTCCACTAAACTTCGAGATGCCTTGTATGAATGAAGCATTTCTAATCATGCGCAGAAAACAAAAAAGCCCGGAATCATGAAGTGCTTCCGGGTGTTTCCATCTGTTCTGACTGTTTTTTGGAGCGAAAACGTGGTCCTACATAATTGCGTTTGCGGTCGCGAAACAGAATCCAGCCGCCGAGAAAACTCATGCCTGCCGCAAAAAGCACGAGCCCACCCAAGAAGGAAAGCCACTGGAATCCGGGAGCGATCAGGTCGTTTCCGTGCTCCGCGTAATATAGAAATAAGGCATCTTTCATCATGAGGAAGCCCTTCATGGCCATTAAGCCTGGGATAACGAGTATAACAATTGCGAGAAAGCGCGCAAAGACTATTTTTGTATTCATGAGCATTATACCCTTTCTGCCAGTGTAGACATAAAATAAAGGTTACGCTTACAGGGAATCCCTGCTTATATCATAGCTTGGAATGTACAGACTGTCCATGCGAGAATGGGTCAAATTTTGAGTTGACCGCGCAAGGAGAGTACAATGATATATAGAGGATATGAAAAGTGTTAAGGTACCATCGGTCATTTTATTAATATTTATATTCAAAAAAATGAGCATATAGAGGAGAACATAGAGATGCCAATACCATGTGATGTTGCTGTATTAGGTGGAGGAACGGGCGGATATGTTGCGGCGATCCGTGCTGCCCAGCTAGGCAAAAAGGTCGTTATTATAGAAAAGGACAAGCTAGGTGGAACTTGCCTGCATCGTGGATGTATCCCAAGCAAGGCGCTGCTAAAAAGTGCGGAGATGTACGCTGAGATTCAGGATAGCGAGAGCTACGGCATCGAGACAACAGGAACAACGCTTGTGTTCCCGAAGGTCCAGGCGCGTAAAGATGCGATTGTGGAGCAACTTCATCAAGGCGTTCAATATTTGATGAAAAAAAATAAAATCGAAGTCGTGCACGCCAAAGGACGTGTGATTGGGCCGTCGATCTTCTCACCACAGAGCGGGGCTGTAGCGGTGGAGTATGAGGACGGCGAGATGGACACGGTTGTTCCAACGAACCTGATTATTGCTACGGGCTCACGTCCACGTGTGCTACCGGGTCTTGAACCGGATGGTCGATACATCATGAGCAGTGATGAAGCGCTTCGCATGGACGAATTGCCTGCTTCAATCCTCATTGTGGGCGGTGGTGTTATCGGTCTGGAATGGGCCTCTATGCTGAATGACTTTGGCGTGAGTGTGACGGTGGTTGAGACAGCGGCTCATGTGCTTCCTGCAGAAGATGAGGACATAGCAAAAGAAATGCAACGTTTACTTGGCAAACGAGGCGTGCGTTTCTTGACTAACGCTAAACTGATGACGGATAGCTACCGCACCGAAGATCAGAACGTGAACATTGATGTGCAGCTTGCGGGAGATAAGGTAGAAACGCTGACGGCTGAAAAAATGCTGGTGTCTGTTGGGCGTCAAGCTAATGTTGAAAATATCGGACTTGAGAATACCGATATCAAAGTGGAACGAGGTTTTATTGCGGTTAACAAACACCTGCAGACTGGAGAAGGCCATATCTATGCGATTGGTGATTGTATCGGCGGGTTACAGCTTGCTCATGCCGCAAGTCACGAAGGCATCCTTGCAGTGAATCATCTTGCTGGCGAGAGCGTGCATCCGGTTGAAGCACATCGGATTCCGCGCTGCGTGTATACACGCCCGGAAGCTGCCAGCATTGGATTCACCGAAAAAGAAGCTAAGGAACGCGGATACGAGATCAAAACCGGCAAGTTCCCATTCCAGGCCATCGGCAAGTCTTTGATTCACGGAAGTCGCGATGGATTCGTGAAGGTTATTGCGGATGCCAAAACGAATGATATTTTAGGGGTACATATGATTGGCACCCATGTTACGGAATTGATCGCTGAGGCTGCATTGGCACAAATGCTGGATGCAACGCCATGGGAAGTCGGACAGACCATACATCCGCATCCTTCATTGTCGGAAATTATGGGCGAAGCGATGTTAGCCGTGGATGGAAAAGCGATTGGAATGTAAGTCAGACAACCCTGAGTGAGAAAGGTACTTTCCTTTTTTGGGCAAAAGGGATTATAATAAGGTTAAGCCAAGTCTTAGTACCAGGTTATAAGATCGGGTAGTAGGACTTGCAAAAGGCTTTGATTAAAAGGAGGTACCTCATATGAGTTCACAAGGTACTGCAGATGCGGTTCATCGACATCAACAACTGGGACTTACTGATGGAGAAGTTTTAGATATGTACAAATACATGCTGCTTGCACGCAAGTTTGACGAACGTTGCTTGCTCTTGCAGCGGGCGGGCAAAATTAACTTTCACGTATCCGGTGTAGGCCAGGAGGCAGCGCAAGTCGGGGCGGCTTTTGGTTTGGACCGTGATCATGATTACTTTTTGCCTTATTACCGCGATTACGGTTTCGTTATGGCCGTGGGTATGACACCGCGTGAGCTGATGCTGTCTGCCTTTGCCAAGGCCGAAGATCCAAACAGTGGCGGCCGGCAGATGCCAGGCCACTTTGGTCATAAGAAACTGCGTATCGTTACCGGGTCCAGCCCGGTGACTACACAAGTTCCTCATGCGGTCGGATTTGCTCTTGCTGCCAAAATGCAGAAGAAAGAGTTTGTTTCTTTTGTTACCTTTGGGGAAGGTTCAAGCAACCAGGGGGATTTCCACGAAGGCGCAAACTTTGCAGGTGTGCATAAGCTGCCTGTCATCATTATGTGTGAGAACAATCAATATGCAATTTCGGTTCCTATTCACAAACAGCTCAGCGGCAAAATCTCTGATCGTGCATTGGGGTATGGTTTCCCGGGACTTCGCGTAGATGGCAATGATGCACTCGAAGTGTACGCGGCTGTGAAGGAAGCGCGTCAGCGTGCTATCACCGGTGAAGGTCCAACACTGATTGAAGCGATGATGTATCGTTTGTCTCCACACTCGACTTCGGATAATGATTTGGCCTACCGGACGAAGGAAGAAGTTGAGGAGAACTGGAAGAAAGACGGCGTACTTCGGATGAAAAATTATTTGATTGAATGCGGCATCTGGGACGAAGCCCGGGATGCGGATCTGGCTTCCCAGCTTGCGCTGGAAATGAAAGAAGCAACTGAATATGCAGACAATGCGCCATATCCTAAACCTGAGGACACGCTGACGCATGTCTATGCAGACAGCGAAGAAGGGGGACGGTAATCATGGCTATGATGGAATATATTGATGCAATCCGTCTCGCAATGAAAGAAGAGATGGAACGGGACGAGAATGTTTTTGTTCTTGGCGAGGACGTTGGTGTAAAAGGTGGCGTGTTCACCACAACCAAAGGGTTGCAGGATCAATTTGGCGAGATGCGTGTCATGGATACGCCATTATCTGAATCGGCGATTGCCGGTGTGGCTATCGGTGCAGCAATGTACGGCATGAAGCCGATTGCGGAAATGCAATATTCGGACTTTATGTTGCCGGCAACAAATCAGATTATTAGTGAGGCGGCCAAAATCCGCTATCGCTCCAACAATGATTGGAGCTGTCCAATTGTGATTCGAGCGCCAATCGGTGGCGGGATCTTCGGCGGCTTGTACCACTCCCAATGTCCGGAATCCATCTTCTTTGGTACACCGGGACTCAAAATCATTGCTCCTTACTCGGCGTATGACGCGAAAGGTTTGCTGAAAGCGGCTGTCCGCGACCCGGACCCGGTACTCTTTTTCGAAAATAAAAAATGCTACAAGCTGATCAAGGAAGATGTGCCTGAAGATGATTACATCGTTCCAATCGGTAAGGCCAATGTGCTTCGTGAAGGTGCCGATATTACAGTTATCGGGTACAGTCAGCCATTGCATTTTGTTATGCAGGCCGCTGAGGAGCTGGAACGGGAAGAAGGTATCACGGCACACGTACTGGATCTGCGTACACTGCAACCGCTCGACCGTGAAGCGATTATCGATTCTGCCCGGTTGACAGGCAAGGTGCTGATCGTGCACGAAGATAACAAAACCGGTGGTGTAGGCGCAGAAGTGGCGGCGATCATCAGTGAGGAATGTCTGTTTGATCTGGACGCCCCTATTCAGCGTTTGTGCGGTCCAGATGTACCAGCTATGCCAATCAGTCCTACGCTGGAGAAATTTTATATGCTGAGCAAGGATAAAGCCAAAACAGCCATGCGTGAACTTGCAGCGTATTAATCGATAAAGATAGAACAAAGTTTGGAGTGATAAATCAATGGCTGAACGTATGAAATGGATCGAGGTCATTATGCCGCAGCTCGCGGAATCTCTGGTCTCGGCTACCATAGCCAAATGGTTGAAAAAACCGGGTGACCGTGTGGAGCAGTACGAGCCGATCTGCGAAGTCATTACGGATAAAGTGAATGCCGAGATACCGTCTACGGTGGATGGCATTATGGGTGATCTATTGGTGGAAGAAGGAACGACCATTGCGGTGGGTGAGGCCATCTGCCGTATGCAAGTCGTTGCTACGGATGAAGATACGGCGGAACAAGTTACACCTGTCGCGAGCGAGCAACAACAATCGCAGCAAACTCAAGTACAGCGTAGTGCAAGTCAATCTGCAACTACGGGTACACACGCAGCTGCGTTTGATCCGAATCAGCCGATGCGCCATCGTTATTCTCCTGCGGTACAATCCCTTGCAGCGGAGCATGGATTGAATCTGCAACATGTTCAGGGAACAGGGGCAGGCGGCCGGATTACACGTAAAGATGTGCTTTCTTATGTTGCACGGGGCGGCCAGGCAAACACAGAATCAGCGTCCGTACAAACATCTAATGTTGGTACTCAGGCTGCACAGGCTTCATCGTCTTCTCCGTTCAGTGGAATCAGAGATACCGGTGCAACTACGTCATCGATATCTATGAACGGTGTAACTGGACAGACAGTTCCTGCATCCGATGCGGGCGTTCCTGTGCGTCATTCCGGAATCCACCTGACCGAAAGTCCGAAAATTCCACAGATTGAAGTGGAAGGCGGCGGACAAGGAAGATCAGAATATTTTATCGATGTTACCCCGGTGCGTAATGCCATAGCGCGTAACATGCGTCAAAGTGTATCTGAAATCCCTCATGCGTGGACGATGATTGAAGTGGATGTAACCAACCTCGTCATGTTGCGCAATAAATTGAAGGATGAGTTCAAACGGAAAGAGGGCATTAACCTGACCTATCTTTCGTTTATGATGAAGGGTGTCGTCAATGCGATTAAAGATTACCCGATTATGAACTCAGTATGGGCTGTTGATAAAATTATTGTGAAGCGGGATATTAACTTGTCCATGGCTGTAGGTACAGAGGATTCGGTGCTTACACCGGTCATCAAACAGGCCGATCAGCGTAATATCGCAGGTCTCGCTCGCGAGATTGATGATCTGGCTCGCAAGACCCGTGAAGGTACGCTGAAGCTGGATCACATGCAAGGCGGTACATTTACAGTGAACAATACAGGTTCATTTGGTTCGATCTTGTCCCAGCCAATTATCAACTATCCACAGGCCGCTATTCTTACCTTTGAATCCATTGTGAAGAAACCGGTGGTCATTAATGATATGATCGCGGTGCGGTCCATGGCTAACTTGTGTCTTTCTCTGGATCATCGGATTCTGGACGGGGTCATCTGTGGACGGTTCCTGCAACGTGTTAAGGAGAACCTGGAAGGCTACAACATGGAAACAAAAGTGTATTAAGTTTATGATAGAATGACAGGAAAGTGTATGTGCCTCAGGCCGTGCACTTTTCTGGCTGTCTAGAGACAGACTTATTTTCATATATTAAACCATGGGCAGAAGGATGTGGGGAAACATGGGCAAACCGCTGAATGTGGCATACATACCGATGCTGGATTATGAAGCGGCATGGAATCTTCAGAAATCAATTGTGCAGCAACTGGACGAAGGCGAAGGTCCTGAACAGATGTTGCTTTTACAGCATCCACCAACCTATACCATTGGTTCACAGAACCATCCGGAGCATCTGCTGTGGAGTGAGGAAGAGCTGAAAGCGCAGGGCATCTCCTTGTTTCAAATTGATCGCGGCGGTGATATTACTTATCATGGACCGGGTCAATTGGTAGGTTACCCTTTGTTAGTACTTGGTCGGGATGAGGAGCTGGATCTGCATGCTTACTTGCGTAAGCTGGAGCAGGTGATGATCGATTATCTCGCTGATCAGGGCGTTGAATCTGAGCGCAAAGAAGGATATACGGGCGTATGGATCGGTGATCTGAAGATTGCGGCCATCGGCATTAAGTTTAATCGGTGTAAGCATCGACGTGGATTTGTGACGAGTCACGGGTTTGCTTTTAACATTACCTCAGGCATTCAACATGCTGGGTTTCAGGGTATCATTCCATGCGGAATTGAACAGTATGGTGTGACTTCTTTGGAGGATATCACGGGGAATTCATACACGGTTGAGCAGGTAGCCCGGGATATTGTACCTTATTTTCAGCGTATATTCCCATATGATCTGATATGGAGTATAGAAAAAGAAGCCCTCCAGCGTCTATAGCGTTAGAAGAGCTTCAGATCAGGGTGACTATCCGAACAGCAACGGTTCCAGTGCGATGAAAAGAGTGGAGCCAACCATAGCTGCCAGCATGAGATAGATCACAATTTTGAACCATTTCTTATTTTGCATGAAGAGAGAACTCCTTTCAGAACTTTTGAACAAGCCATAGTACCTGTATTGTACCGTATCTACGATAGGGAGGAAAGTCTAATGATTAATGAACAGCGTGTGATTCAGCATTTTATGGATCTGGTGCAGATTGATAGCGAAACAAAAAATGAGCAGAATATATCCAAGGTGTTAAAAGAACAATTCGCGGGTCTTGGTCTTCATGTCTATGAGGACGATACAATGAACGAGACAGGGCATGGAGCAGGCAATCTGGTCGTTACACTGGAAGCTGAAGGTGTGGCAGGTGTAGAAGGTGTAGAGCCGATGCTCTTCACATGTCACATGGACACCGTAACCCCCGGACAGGGAATCAAACCGGAGCTTGGTGAGGACGGATGGATTCGCAGTGATGGCACAACAATTCTGGGAGCGGATGACAAGGCGGGCATTGCAGCTCTGTTTGAAGCCATTCGTGTTATTCAGGAGAACAACATTCCGCATGGCAAAATTCAGTTTGTGATTACGGTCGGAGAGGAGTCGGGTCTTGTCGGTGCACGAGCAATGAATCCGAAAGATATCGATGCTTCCTTTGGTTATGCGCTGGATTCTAACGGAGCGGTGGGTACGATCTGTGTGGCTGCTCCAGCAAGAGCAGAAATTGAGATGAAAATCTATGGCAAGTCAGCGCATGCTGGAGTGAATCCGGAAGATGGAATCAGTGCCATTCAGGTTGCAGCCAAAGCGATTGCGGCGATGAAGCTTGGACGCATTGACGACGAAACGACAGCGAATATTGGCAAGTTCCAAGGTGGCTCTGCACTGAACGTGGTATGTGACTTTGTTCAGATCGATGCGGAGGCTCGCAGTATTGTGCAAGAGAAAATCGAACAGCAAATTGCCCAAATGCGTGAAGCATTGGAGACGACATGTCGCAAATATGGCGCAACCGCAGAGTTCCGCAGTGAGATTAAATATCCTGCATTTGGCTTCCATGACGACCATGAGGTGGTGCAACTTGCCCAGCGGGCGATTCGAAGCCTGGGGCTGGAAACAAGCACGTTTGCTTCTGGCGGTGGCAGTGATGCGAACATTTTTAACGGGTTCGGCATTCCGACGGCGAATCTGGCTGTAGGGTATGAAGAAATCCACACGACCAAAGAACGCATTCGCGCAGCAGATATTGTGAAACTGTCCCAGGTCGTTATCGCGATTGTGCAGGAAACGGCAAAAGGCAAATAAGTGATTGGGATATTTGATAGTCCATGAGACGATGTAATTGGAGCGTTGGTTGAAAAAAAGAAATGAAAGTCCGAATTTGGTGCAGACCGGGTTCGGACTTTTTGAACAATGGTGAAGCTCTAGCCTTTGCGTCCCGCAAGCATGTCGCTGAGTTTGGTTTCAGGGCCCCATTCACGCATCCACTGTCTAAGGATAAGCTGTACTTGTCTGGCTTGTCCGACTACATGCGCAGACTGAGGTGTGAGATAACTTTTCATTTGGTGAATCCCCCTTGGTTCTCGCTGTACGCATTAGACTTGTACACACGATAAAATTCTTATAGGCTCACCATATGCCTGAAATCACAGTTATATACTACATCTCAGTCCAATTGAACGAGTTTTTTACACATTTAAAAGGAGCTGAAGTACACATGAAATCCAAAACATCTGCTGCATCCATCTATGCACCTCAACCTGGGAATCCCAAACTTGACGAAGTGACGGTATCCACCAAGCCGATCTTTGAAGGCAAAGTGATTTCACTTCAGGTAGACACAGTGAAGCTACCGAACGGACAGACGGCGACCCGAGAGATTATCAAACACCCAGGAGCGGTAGCGGTACTGGCATTGAGGGGAGATCGTATGCTGGTCGTGGATCAATATCGTCAGGCGATGGGACGTACCGAAGTGGAAATTCCTGCGGGCAAGCTTGATCCGGGTGAAGAGCCGGAGGTGGCTGCAGCGCGTGAACTGAAGGAAGAAACGGGATATGAAGCCAAGTCGCTCCGTCATCTGCGGTCTTTCTACACCTCACCAGGCTTCGCGGATGAGATCATTCACCTGTATATCGCCGAAGAGCTGGAAGCTGGAGAGATGGCTCTGGACGAAGATGAGTTTCTTGAAGTATCGGAGATCACGCTAGAGGAAGCGTACAAGCTGATGGACGAAAATCGAATCAGTGATGCCAAAACGATGATGGCTGTGTATGCCTGGGATATTTACAAAACGACAGGACGGTTTTAATCATGCAAAATCAAAAGGGAACGCTACCGCTGTGGGAGCCGTGTTATGCGGATCTGCATATCCACATCGGACGCACGTCCCGTGGTGAGGCAGTTAAAATCAGCGGCAGCCGTGACTTAACTTTTGAGAATATAGCCCGGGAGGCCTCCACTCGTAAAGGAATTCATTTGCTTGGGGTCATTGATTGCCATTCTCCGGTTGTGCAGAGGGATATTGAGGATCTGCTGGAGAACGGTACGATGTCTGAGGTTGAGGGCGGCGGTATTGCGTATCAGGACACCACCATTCTGCTCGGAACCGAAATCGAGCTTCGCGAGCCTGAGATGCGTGAGTTCCACATGCTCGCCTACTTCCGTGATCTGGGTACAATGAAGTCTTTTACAACCTGGATGGCACGTTATATGAAAAATGTAAATCTCAGCTCCCAGCGGGTATATGTACCTGCTCTTGAGATGCAAGCGGAGATCAAGGCACGCGGCGGGTTGATTGTACCCGCTCACGTGTTTACACCGCACAAGGGCATTTATGGTAGCACAGCGCCACGTATGGGAGATGTGCTGGACACGAGCCTTGTGGATGCGGTTGAACTGGGTCTAAGCTCTGATTCCTCTATGGCGAGTTACATTCGGGAACTGGATCAGGTTCCGTTTCTAACGAATTCGGATGCACATTCGCTAGGTAAAATCGGGCGGGAATACAATGAGTTACAGATTGCATCGCCTTCTTTTGACGAATTCCGTATGGCATTGCTAGGGAAAGAGGGAAGAAGGATTGCGGCCAATTATGGTTTGAATCCAAGACTCGGTAAGTATCACCGGACCTATTGTGCAGCATGTGGTAGCGTCATGGATGAAAAGGATCTGTCTGCTGAATATTGTTCTCTTTGTGGTAGCCCCAAGCTAGTTCAAGGGGTGCTGGATCGTATTCTGGCTATTGCTGATCGTGAGCAACCGGAGCTTCCTGCTGATAGGCCACCATACTATTATCAGGTTCCGCTTGAGTTCATTCCAGGGCTTGGTAAAGCCAAGCTGCGTCAACTGCTGGATCGTTTTGGAACAGAGATGGCTGTCCTGCATCGTACAGATGAAGCTCAACTAGCCGAGGTCGTTGGTCCGGTTCTCGCTGAATTGATCGTAGCGGCTCGTAATGGTGGGCTGACATTGTCCTCTGGCGGTGGGGGCACATACGGTAAGGTCTCAACCAAAGAGCAGACATCTCAGAAAATGTAGAACGAGTATAATGTGTAGAGCGGGTTGTTATAATTCGGACAAGAAGTCATACAGGTGAGCCCAGGTTCATAAGCTGAATCATAAGGATGATTAAGTCTAACGTTTGATATGTCTTATATCTCCTTGCAGCAGGATAACCGGAAAGGGGACTCGTACCTGTATGCGTTCTTCTTATTTTACGTTCAAAGGGCAAACCTCGTTATATGTATTCGTCGCTGTCTTGTTTCTGGTCGGTGTCATCTTTGGCGCATTGATGGTCAATGCTCTTTCCTTGGAACAGCGCCAGGATCTCGAGGCCTATTTGGGCAATTTTTTCATGACGGTGCAACATAGTTCGCAAGGGACAGAGCACACCGCTTATTGGGATATTGCCATGCTTCATCTAAAATGGGTCGGTTTAATCTTTATTCTCGGCTTGTCTGTTGTAGGTTTACCAGGCATACTGGTTCTGGATTTTTTAAAAGGGGTGCTGATCGGTTTTACCGTAGGTTACCTCGTTGGACAGTATTCGTGGAAAGGGCTGCTGTTTGCACTTGTATCCGTAGCGCCGCATAATCTGTTCGTCATCCCAATCCTGCTGATCTGCAGTGTAGCTGCGATGACGTTCTCGTTATATATCATACGTAATCGCGTTTTGATGCAGCGCTCACCAGGCCGCCAAAGACCGTTTGCTTCCTATGTTATTTTGACGGTGGTTATGGCGGTATTGCTGCTTGGGGTGGCCTCTTTTGAAACCTGGATAACCCCCGCAATGATGCGCTGGGTCACGCCGATGCTACTTCCTGTCTAGCTTGTACTACATGTCCTAAAATGTTGACTTTGATATTGAACTCCCCCTATAATGAAAAGAGTGGGTTAAGTTGCAGTGTGCAATGATTTCCTAGGGGGAGGGAGAAAATGGAAGCACGGATCGATAAAATTAAGCAGCAACTACAGTCCCAAGGTTATAAATTAACGCCCCAGCGGGAAGCCACCGTAAGAGTACTTTTAGAGAATGAAGAAGATCATCTGAGTGCAGAGGATGTATTCATGCTTGTTAAAGAAAAGGCTCCCGAAATCGGTCTGGCAACCGTGTACCGTACCCTCGAACTATTGAGTGAGTTGCATGTTGTAGAGAAAATCAACTTCGGCGACGGTGTAGCGCGTTATGATCTGCGCGGAGATACATCCAAGCATCACCATCATCACTTAATCTGCGTGCAATGCGGAAGTATGGATGAAATACGTGAGGACTGGCTTGGACCGCTTGAAGAACGACTGGAGCGGGAATTTAACTTTTCGGTAGTAGATCACCGACTGGACTTTCATGGAATTTGTTATCGTTGCAAAGCTAAAAATGAACAAAAGCCCAAAGATGAAGAATAACATAGCCTATCTTCAAGCTCTCACCGGCGGTTTTGACGGGGGAGCTTTTTTGGTCACGAACCTGGCTTATGGTTCACTCGTCAAGGCATATTCCCGGACATTTGGACATACCCTGTTTCAAGAACGATACTGGACTTGAAATACGGGAGGGGACAGTTCCAATGATTATATCTGTGCGGAGAGGGCTCCGTTTTATACGATTTATTGTATTTTTTGCTGCGCTGGTGTATCTTTTCTACCACGTACTCGATCTGTTTAACGGCTGGATTTCACCTGTGGATCAGTATCAGATGCCAACGGGCAATGCGGTTAAGGTATTTCAGGAAACGGATTGGCCAGGCACGGGAGAAGCACGTCCTACGATGGCGGAGCGCCTTCGTCTCTTCTATTGGTACGGTGAGTAGCTGCAGGCGTGGAGAGTAGCTCCGACAGTCAGGGATGCAAATACGGAAGCAGCCTGCCGTTTGGCATTGCTGTCAGATGAGGAGTGTTGTACATGAATCAGACCATACACGCCTATGCTTTATACCTGGAAGAAGATAAAGGGATGTCGAGCAGTACGCTGGAATCCTATCTTCGAGATGTGGACAAGTTCGTTGAATTTGTGAAAAAGGAATATGGAATCCGCGAGGCGAGTGAAGTTAGACGAACACATGTTGTGTTATTTGTGGGTCAGCTCAAACAGGACGGCCGTGCGAATGCAACGATTGCTCGCAGCATCGTGTCTTTGCGATCGTATTTCCATTTTCTGATGCGGCGCGGCGAGATTGTACAGGATCCTACGTTTGATGTGGAAGCACCTAAGGCCGACAAGACACCTCCCCAAGTTCTTACGATTTCGGAGATCGAACTGTTGCTTGCTTCTCCAGATGTCAGCTCGCCCCAAGGCGTTCGAGATCGAGCCATGCTGGAGTTGTTATACGCTACGGGCATTCGGGTGTCGGAACTGATTGCGCTGGATGTACGGGATGTACAGCCTGGTATGCGCTTCATTCGTTGCGGAGGAGCGGGTAAAGAGCGCATTCTTCCGATTGGTGCGCCGGCTGCCCACTGGGCTAGCGTATATATAGACGAGTTCCGTCAACAATTGCTTAAAGCAGGAACGGACGAGCAGGCATTATTTGTGAATGTATCCGGCAGACGATTAACCCGTCAGGGATTCTGGAAGTTGCTGAAAAAATCTGCTGTGGACGCGGGGATCTCGGGTGAGATTACACCGCACACACTTCGCCATTCATTTGCGGCTCATCTCATTGCAAACGGAGCTGATACTCGTGCGGTTCAGGACATGCTTGGTCATGTCGAACAGCCCGGACAGCAATACAGTCAGCATGGGCGCAAGACGATGAAAGAAATTTATGAGACCCATCATCCACGTGCAAAATAAAGCTTAACGCATGGTTTGCACCTTTAGCGTTTTAAGTTAACTTATATTTGAAACCAACCAACGCCGTTATACATACGCGGGTTGCATGTTAATTTCTGATTTCTTACGCCAACACAGGCGTAGACATGACAACCTTGCTGAATCTTAAACGGTTCGTTACTACTCAAGGAGGAACAACATCTTATGACAACACTAAACCAACAGATGATTGCAGAGGCGGCAGCCTACATTCAAAGCAAAAGCTCCATCAAACCGGAAGTCGGTTTGATTCTCGGGTCAGGGCTCGGCGTTCTGGCTGAACTAATTGAGGATGGCGTTAACATTGCGTACCAGGATATTCCGCATTTTCCGGTGTCCACTGTAGAAGGACACGAAGGCGAACTGTTGCTTGGTACGATTCAAGGCCGTCCGGTTGTGATGATGAAAGGCCGCTTTCATATGTACGAAGGATACGGCCCGGAATTAACGGCATTCCCGGTACGTGTCATGAAAGAGCTGGGCGTGAGCAGTCTGCTAGTAACGAATGCAGCTGGTGGCGTAAATACTTCTTATCAAGCAGGCGACTTGATGCTCATCTCCGATCATTTGAATATGACTGGCAAAAACCCGCTAATTGGTCCGAATGATGCTGCGCTTGGCGTACGCTTCCCGGATTTATCCGAAGCCTACAGCCGTCGTTTGCGTGCACTTGCTAAAGATACAGCGGCAACTCAAGGTTTTAATGTGCAGGAAGGTGTGTATGCAGGTCTGCTTGGCCCTAATTACGAAACTCCAGCAGAGATCAGAATGCTTCGTACCCTCGGTGCCGATGCAGTAGGCATGTCCACCGTTTCCGAAGTGATCGTAGCGCGTCATGCGGGCATTGAAGTGCTCGGCATTTCTTGCATCAGTAACATGGCAGCGGGGATCTTGGATCAACCTTTGTCACATGATGAGGTAATGGAAACGACGGAGCGTGTACGTGAAGCTTTCTTGGCGCTCGTGCTGGCGGTTATTCCTAAGATGTAATGTTGAACTGAAGATGAACAAAAGCGATCTTTAGTTTGAAGGACCTAATAAGGAACAATTCATTGGATGATGTTTGCTCAATGAGCTGTTCCTTTTTTTATAATATGAAATATGAGAATGATGATATTCACTTTAGATGGAGAGCAATGATTGAATGCTTGGTTCAATGTCAAATGGTTCCGTCGTTGTCTCAAATCTTCCTCGCACCTGACCGTTCTGATCGATCAAAAATTTAGTGAAGTTCCACTTGATCCCATCACCCTTGTAGATATCAGGGAATTTTTCGTTTAGAAAATGGTCCATCCATTCCCCGCTAGCCGTTTCAGTGTCATAGCCTAGAAATGGTGCTTGATTGGTTAAAAACTGAAAGATCGGATGAGCGTTCACGCCCCTGACATCAATTTTTTCAAATAACGGGAACGTTAACTTCAATCGATTTTCACAATGAGCTTTCACTTCCGAATTGTCCCCTGGCTCTTTTTCATTAAACTGATTACACGGAAACGCTAGAATCTCGAAACCGTAACGCTGGTACTTTTCGTACAACTGTTGAAGGGTCTCAAATTGACGAGCGTAGCTACACTTACTGGCCGTGTTTACAACAAGCAGTATCTTTCCTCGGTATATAGCTAGATCAGCTAGCCTGCCATCTATGAAATGGACTTTTTTATTATAAAAAGACATTGGAATCATCCTCCTAAGTTATTTCAATTGTGACATATACATCATAATCTGATATCACTCATAGGAGAAATATATATAAATGATAAATAACATAGGTAAATCCTATAAATAATTTTCTTCTTATATAAGTTGAACTATTCTTTTACTCTCCAGGTTATTCTGTCATCGGAGTGGACCGTGTAAAATTTTTAGTTCAACTTGTATAGTAAAAAAAGTTAGGGAAAACCTGCTGAGATTGGAATAATTTACTTCAAACCCGCCGACAATGGATAGCAGTACATGCGAGGACTTACCACCACGCTATTCATTTGAGGAGGGAACCTAGTGAAAAAAAAATTAATGGCATCGTTCATGACCCTTTGTATGCTGCTACCCGTAATGGCATCTTCTGCTTTGGCTGAGGAAACACCCAAGGCTGCTGGCGGGGCGGATTTGGCTCCATCAGCACGTTCAGCCATTCTGATGGATGCAGATACGGGAACTGTTATTTATGAGAAAAACAGTCATGATCAGCTGCCTCCGGCGAGCATAACGAAAATTATGACCATGTTGCTTACCATGGAAGCGATTAGTTCAGGCAAACTGAAGTTAACGGATAAGGTAAGAACGAGTGAATATGCGGCGTCTATGGGGGGCTCACAGATCTTTCTGGAGCCTGGGGAAGAGATGAGCGTGGATGATATGTTAAAAGGTATTGCCATGGCCTCCGGCAATGACGCATCTGTAGCCATGGCCGAGAAGCTTGCTGGCTCGGAAGAAGCTTTTGTACAGATGATGAACGAGCGTGCGCAGGAGCTGGGCATGAAGGATACACGTTTTGCCAATGCGAACGGACTGCCGGTGGATAATCATTATTCCTCTGCGCACGATATCGCGGTGATGAGCCGCGAACTGCTAAAACATCAGGGCATTACGAAGTACACGGGTGCATATCAGGACTACTTGCGTAAAGATTCCGAAAAGCCGTTCTGGCTCGTGAATACCAACAAACTGGTGCGTTTCTATCAAGGGGCAGATGGTTTGAAAACGGGGTACACGTCCGAAGCGAAATTCTGTCTGTCGGCTACAGCTTCTAAAGATGGGCTGCGTGTCGTTGCGGTAGTCCTTGGTGAGCCGAATACGAAAACACGGAACAGTGAAGTTTCCTCTATGTTTGATTATGCATTTGCTCAATACACGATGAAGGCACTGTACAAAGCAGGTGATCTGCTGGGTAGTCTGAAAATTGAAAAAGGTGATGTCGCGGAGATGCCGCTGAATGCTGCGCAAAACTACAGCGTTCTGATGCGCAAAGGAGCGAAGTCGACAGATATCCGGCATGAGCTGATTGTAGCCAAAGAAGTGAAGGCTCCGATTAAGGCGGGTCAGAGTGTAGGTAAACTCGTCGTATATCAAGGCAACGAGGTAATTAAAGAGTTTGATATTCAGGCTCCGCAAGACGTGGGTAAGGCAGGCTGGTGGAAGCTGTTCAAGCGCACAACCTCGAACTTGTTTGATTAAGCGGCAGGAAGCGCCATTCTCCTTGGGGCTGGAACGGTTTTTGTAGTTAAATAGGGGTTTTCTTCTAGTTTTGTCGGGGGGCAGGAAAAGCCTTTGGCAACGTAGAAAACCTTGTTCTAAGACAGGGAGGAGAGTGGGCAAACGTGAATTTGAATGTGGACATGGAGCATCACCGCGGGATTTTGATTGTGCGATTATCCGGGGAGCTGGATCACCATACAGCTGACATGGTACGTATGCAGATGGATGAAGCGATACAGCGCAGACAATGTGAACATCTGGTGCTGAGTTTGAAAGACCTCGAATTTATGGACAGTTCAGGCCTAGGTGTTATTTTGGGAAGATACAAGTTGATCAAAAATAAAGGCGGTAAAATGGTCGTCTGTGATGTAAATCCGCCGGTATACCGTTTGCTGGAAATGTCGGGATTGTTCAAGATCATGCCGATTTACGAAAATGAGGGCACTGCTCTCTCAGGTCTGGAGGTCGTCTCATGAATGAAGGAACAGGGGCAAATTTCATGAATCTGCAATTTGCGGCCAAGTCGGAGAACGAATCGTTTGCACGGGTTACCGTTGCGGCTTTTATCTCTCAGCTTGATCCCACGATGGACGAGCTTAGTGATCTCAAAACGGTTGTCTCGGAAGCGGTGACCAATAGCATCATCCACGGATACAATAACAATCCCGAAGGTGTTGTGACGATTCAGGCCGAGATTCGTGACGATATGATCACGATCATTGTAGAGGACCGCGGTGAAGGCATCGAGGATCTTGAACTGGCCAAACAGCCGCTGTATACGTCCAAACCCGAACTTGAGCGGTCGGGCATGGGATTTACGATCATGGAAAATTTTATGGATGAATTCGAAGTCAGCAGTGAGCCCGGCAGAGGCACCTCCATCAAGATGAAAAAAAGGATTGAATCCAAGAAAGCATTGTATAATTAGGGGTTGGTGTTCTTATGGATGCTGAAGTGAAACCATCTTCACAGACCTATTTGGACGATGCCGAGGTCAAACGGCTGATTGCGCTCAGTCAGTCGGGTGACCATGAATCACGGGATACGCTGGTGAACTGCAACATCAGACTCGTCTGGTCCGTCGTGCAGCGCTTTATGAACAGGGGATATGAACCGGAGGATCTGTTCCAGATTGGTTGTATCGGCCTGCTCAAGTCAGTGGACAAGTTCGATCTCAGTTACGACGTGAAGTTCTCGACGTATGCGGTACCGATGATTATTGGTGAGATTCAGCGTTTCCTACGGGATGACGGAACCTTGAAGGTCAGTCGTTCGCTGAAAGAGATGGCCAATAAAGTCCGCAAAAAGAGGGATGAGCTGTCCAAACATCTGGATCGATTGCCCACAATTAAGGAAGTTGCCGCTGAACTCGGGGTTACCCCGGAGGAAGTGGTATTCGCCCAGGAGGCTAACAAACCGCCAACCTCCATTCATGAGACGGTATTCGAGAATGATGGTGATCCGATTACACTGATGGATCAGATCGCGGATGAGTCTCAGGAGAAGTGGTTCGACAAGCTGGCGCTGAATGAAGCAATCGGCGGCCTGAGTGAACGGGAGCGACTTATCGTATACCTTCGGTATTACAGGGATCAGACTCAATCCGAAGTGGCAAGCAGGCTGGGTATATCCCAAGTGCAGGTCTCAAGGTTGGAGAAAAAAATACTGCAATCTATTCGCGATCAAATCGCGCAGTGATTCAGAATTGATTCAGGGCTGATTCCATCCACCGGTATGGGTACAGATTCATCATAATACGACAACTAACAACCTCAATTCGCGTTATTTAGCGATGGGGTTATTTGTCGTTTTAATATTTTATGCGGACACGGAGGACGAACGTTTGAACTGTAAAATGACAATTAAAAGGATAATACAGCCAGTACCTGACCATTGATAGATACCGAAGGGTTCATTCAGCCAAAGAACTGTGGTACCAACTGCCGCCAAAGGTTCGGCGCTCCCTAACAAGCTGGTCTCCTGAGGGGTGAGGTATTTCAGGCTGGCAATGTAGAACCAGAATGCGAGTAGCGTTCCAATCAATATGGAAAACAACAAATAACTATAGGTCTCTGGTGTCAGCAGTGTAAGGTGGATCTTCCATGGCGCATGAACAAAGCTCATACCCACTCCACCAATCACCATGGCCCAGCCAACGACCACGAGAGAATCAAATTCGTTAAGTAATCTGACCGCATACAATGTATAAAATGCAGCAGATACACCAGACAACAATCCCCAGATCACTGCTGGCTGCGAGACGGATAACTGATTCAGAGAGCCATTTGTAAGCAGAAGAAAACATCCCACAAGCGCCAGAGTAGCGCAGATTATAAGTTTGGCTGTAAGTGGGGATTGTTTTTGCAATACCATATATAACATGATCATGACAGGAGAAAGATATTGCAAAAGTGTGGCGACAGCCGCATTGCCGTGATCAATGGAAGCCATGTAAGTGTACTGTACAGCCAACATGCCGACCAAGCCAAAGATAATAAATGGCAGGGCTGTTTGTTTTGATTTCCAAACTTCAAGAATCTGTGAACGGCTAGGTGTAAATAATTGCAGTAAAAGGAGAAGGATGCCGGCACATAACAATCGCACGGTTACATACCAATTAACATCGATATGGTGCATTTGAAATAGATTTTGGGCCACCGTTCCTCCGACACCCCAACACGTAGCTCCTGTCAAAACCAGAAGTATACCTTTGGACTTGGGTGTTGACACTATTGATTTCATGTTTATTCGCCTCGCCTTAAATATAAGAATAGTGATATAGTAAGACAGAGTTGATTTGATTAATATTAAAAATTACACAAAAAATATAACAATATTGAGATGAGAATGATGAGATGATGAGAAAAATAAAATTTGACATCAATCAACAGCTAAAGGAAATGACAGAACATCGTACAGATGATCTGTCTATCGCTTGTTACAAGACAACTATATCCGAGCATGTACAAGGGTATATTCCTTTGCACTGGCATGATGAATTGCAGTTTGTAGCTGTCGTTCAAGGTAAGGTGTTATTTCATATTAATGAACAGCAAGTTGCGGTCTCACAAGGGAATGGACTGTTTATCAACAGCGGGATAATGCACATGGCAGAGAATTTTAGTATGGAGGAGCAGGGTATGTATCTTTGTTTAAATGTGGCTCCGCAATCACTGGTATCTGCCGAGCTTTACATGAAATACGTACATCCATATGTAACTGCAACGAATTTACCATTTCTAATGATTGAGAAATCTAGCTCATGGGGAGAGCAGGTACTTGGAAACATCACGGCTGTGAGACAGGAGATTGAAGAGCAGGCTCCTTACTATGAATTGAACGTTGCAGCAGCTGTGCTGGAGATCTGGAAAGGCCTGATTAAGAATGGTTACTTTCTGGAACATAACGAAACAGAGATGATCCGAAGTCGGCGTATAAAACAGATGCTGATGTGGATTCATCAAAACTATACTGAACCGCTCAGGCTGGAGGATATCGCAAAGGTAGGTCAGTTAAGTCGTGCAGAGACATGCAGAAACTTTAAGCTAATACTGCGTACGACACCCATGCAATATGTGCTGGATTATCGAATTCGAAAAAGTACAGAGCTGCTACGTTTCTCACAGCACAGTGTCACCGAAATTGCGTATGAGGTTGGGTTCAACAGTACCAGCTACTTCATCGAACAGTTCCGAAAAATGATGAAAAGAACGCCTTTACAGTATCGAAGGGAAGAGCAGAAGGGTAGGCAGGATGAGGAGAAAGAGATACGGAGTTAATGGTTAGGGTTCATGAATTGTCAGACAGGAGCATCATCTACTGGATCAAACAAGTATGATCCTGGCCAAGCATACTTAGAGGAGGGCGAGCTGAGCTATATTGGCTTGCCTTTTTAATTTCTTCCTAAGCCGACCCCATCTAGGGGCGCCCAGCGTCTTCCACGTTTTTTTCATTTGATTTGGAACGAGAGGGAGGCAAGCCAGCGGAGGGAAGGAATCGGTAAAGGAGCGAAGCGAGCGTGTTTATCACGCGATTTCCTCCTTGGAGAGGAGAGAATCAGAAATCCGGGGATAACCAGC